>JAYTGY010000121.1:0-6683 GCA_043733065.1 Ferruginibacter sp. | reverse complement strand
GTAGAAATAGAATTTAGAAAAAAATTAGATGCGTTTTCTACATTAAAAAACTTCACGTTTCAATCTAATATTTCTTTAATAAAAAGCAATGTAAAAGATGAATTAAAAGATTTGAATAGGCCATTGCAAGGACAAAGTAATTATGTTGTAAATGCTGGGTTGTTATACGATTTAGAAAAATATGGCTTAAATGCAACCATGTTGTTTAATATGATTGGACGACGCATTTACTTAGTAGGAGGTTCTGGTGCTTTCTCTGGTTCGCCAAATGTGTGGGAACTACCAAGACCACTGTTAGATTTTCAAATAGCAAAAAAAGTATTACAAAAGAAAGGAGAAATAAAATTAAATGTGTCTGACATCATTAATCAAAAACAAGTGTTTTATCAAAATAATAGTAAGGATGGGAATTTTGATTTTGATAAAAAAACAGATGCATATCGTTTTACAAGAATATACGGCACCACTTTTAGCCTAACGTTTAACTACTCATTATAAATTTAAAAAAATAAAAAAAACATAAAATGAAAAAATACATTTTTTGCTTAGCAGCACTTGCAGCAGTAACAATAACAAGTTGCCGAAAAATAGAAGCAGATGGCGATAAAGAAATTGTGTATGTAAACCAAGGTGGTGGCACTGGTGGTACTACAGGGCAAACAATTGTTTTGCAAGGAAGGATAAATGCAGACACTTTACTTAAGAAAGAAAATAATTATATTTTAAAAGGATTGGTTTACATGGTAGGTAATCATACCATGACGATACAAGCTGGTACTGTTATTAAAGGTTCTTTTAGCGGTAGTGATGTAGCAGCTTTAATTATTACAAGAGGTTCAAAAATTAATGCCGTTGGTAATGCATTAGACCCAATTGTATTTACATCATCATCTCCTAATCCTCAAAGTGGCGACTGGGGTGGTATTATACTTTGTGGTAAAGCAGGTATCAATACAAACTTTAATGCTATACAAGGTTTGTTTCAAGTAGAAGGTGGAGTAGATAATTCTTTTGGTGATGGGCTTGCAGGAAGTGGTGATGCAGCTGTACCAACAGCAATTGATACGGACAACTCGGGCGCTATGAGCTATGTTCGAATAGAGTATGCAGGTTATGCATTTGTACCCGATAAAGAAATAAATAGTCTTACAATGGCTGCTGTAGGAAGTGGCACAACAATAGATCATATACAAACAATTTATGCAAAAGATGATGCCTTTGAGTGGTTTGGTGGTACAGTAAATTGTAAATATTTGATAGCTACAAAAACACAGGATGATGATTTTGATACAGACAATGGCTACAGAGGTAATGTACAATTTGGTTTAATTATTAGAGATTCTGCCATTGCAGATATTTCAAAATCGGAAGCATTTGAAAGCGATAACAACTCTGGAGGTAGTACTGCATTACCAAAAACAGCAGCAGTGTTTAGTAATGTTACGGCTATTGGCCCAAGAGCTACTTTGAACAATGTAGGTAATTCTTTGTTTTTAGCTGGTGCGCAAATTCGTAGAAACTCTGGTATTTCTATTTACAATTCAATTATTGTAGGATGGCCTGTAGGTGTTTTAATAGATGCAGGATTAGGAAGCCCTACTGACCTTAATATTGCGGATAATACGTTAAGAATAAAAAATACAACATTGGCTGGTAACACTATCAATGTAAAATATACAGCTAGCACTACTGCTGCAACTGGCGCTACAGATGCAAGTATGCTTACATGGTTTAGCGATGCAGCTAATAACAACAATACACTTCCAAATGTGAGCGATGCAAAACTGATACAGCCATATAATTATAGTGCATTAGATCCAACTCCATTTGCTGGAGCTAATGGTAATGCACTAATAAATACTGGAGCAAGTTTTACTGATAGCAAAGTAGCTGTACCATTTTTTACCGTAGTAACTTTTAGAGGAGGTATAGCACCTGCAGGTGTGGAAAGTAATTGGTGGAAAGGCTGGACGAAGTTTTAATTATATAATTTATAGTTATAAAAAAGCAGTCTTTATCGGACTGCTTTTTTATTTACATATTTTTTTAAAAGTTTAATATTTTCTTCATACTCGTATAGCTATAAAGTGCTATAATTATAGCAACTTTACATTCTCATAATGCATGTTTTGGAAAAAAGGAAAAGGGTGTTTTGCAAGTTCACTCTTTTTCTTTTTTTAATTATAACACTCTCAACAATATAATTACAATTATAATTCTATCAACAGTTTTTAAAATTGTCTATTTATTTTTAATACTATCTAAGCCTAAAAGTTTACTAACTTTAAAGTAAAAAGTGAGATTAGTAAGCGTTATATTGTTAAGTTTTTTTCTTGTTAGAAGTGATGCATCAGCCCAAGTTGTTTACGACAAATTTACCGTTGGCTATTTTGGCGATACGATTACAATACATTCAACAATTGCTTTTCCAGAATTAGAACCCAAAGTAAACCTTACTGAAAAAGATGTAATTGATTTTTATGCTCAATCCACTCAATTAAATTTTCAACCACTTGTAGAAGCAATACTGGCTTATAAAAATAGACATGGATTAGACGACTGGTTATTTTACCAACTTATTAGAAGAACTGCAGAACAGCTTTGTTCTAAAAAGAAAAATTTTGAATATTATACCATATTCAAGTGGCTGCTGCTGGTGCATTGCGGCTATAATGCACAACTAGCTTTTATAAATGAAAAACTGTTGTTGTATGTACAAAGCAACGATAACGTTTACGATATACCATTGTTTACTTTAAAAGACAAACAGTTTATATGTTTAAACATTCATGATTTTGCAAAAATAAATTTTAAAGAAAGCGAATTAAAAAAGGTAAATATTGATGTAGCTAATGCAGACAATCCTTTTTCTTATAAAATAAATAATATACCAGATTTTAAAGAAAAATATATTAATGAAAAAGAAGTTTTTTTTAAATACCATCGACGATTAAATAGTTTTAAAATTACTGTTGATGAACAAATGGAAATTCTTTTCAACAATTATCCTGCTGTAGATTTTGATTTTTATTTTAATATTCCTGTAAGCCAAAAAACATATAACTCTCTAATGCCATTTTTAAAGAAGGCGGTAAAAAAAATGTCTCAAAAAAAAGGTGTAGATTATTTAATGCAATTTACCAGAAATGCTTTTTTGTATGAAACGGATCAGCGAAATTTTGGAGCTGAAAAAAGATTGTCGCCTGAGCAAACACTCATGAATACCTATAGTGATTGTGACGATAGGGTTTCCTTATTTTATTATTTAGTAAAAGAAATATATAACTTACCAATGATAGTGGTTTTATACCCAACACATGTTGTGATTGCAGTGGAATTGGCTAAGCCAGTTGGAGAACCTGTGGAATACAAAGGACGAAAATTTACTTTTTGTGAACCAACTCCACAAAATGATAACTTACCAATTGGCAAATTGATGCCGAAATATAAAGATGTAGAGTATAAGATAGCTTTTGAGTATTTACCAATTGGCAAATAATTCTTTTCAATAAATATGTTTTATTATTTACCGCTTTAGTTTATTCTTTTATTTTTTATAAAATATGCAAAAAAAAACATGCATGATTTTTCATGCATGTTTACAATCATTCCCCCCAGTCTGATTGTTTCTTACTTACTAGTTATTAAAATTTTTCAAATTGCAACATAGTAGTTTGTGCTCCATTTGTATTCACAATTTTAAGTGAGTACTTACCTGCAGCCCAGTTAGCTATTTTGTATTTGAAATTAACAACATTGTTAAGTTCCATTTGTCTTACATCTACAACTCTTCCAGCCATATCAACCAATGTAAGTGTATATTTTCCATCAAATGAACCTTCTACTGCTCTAATAACTACATCCCCATTTCCTCTAGTAGGATTAGGATACATATCTACTACCCACTTACCATCGCAGTTGCCAGATACAGATTTTGCATTACTGTAAACAACTCTGCCATCTTTAAATGTGGACTTTACTCTTACATAAACAATAGGAGATTGTAGTTCTTTAGGAATAGCAATAGTAGCAGTGTAAGATGCTAAACTTGCAGCATTGGTTTGATATATTTTTACATAATCAACGCCATTCTTACTTGCCTCTAATTGATAGTTACTTAAATTTATTTCTCTATCGGTGCTAAAATTTACTTTTAAAGAACAATCCATTTTTACCAATTCATCTACGGTTGTAACTGGTACTGGTGCAGCTGCACTAGTAATTTCATACTTCAAAAAAGAAGCATTGTTACTTCCATCATTATCCGATAAAATAGTAACCGTATTGTGGTTAGTAATTAAAAAGTTAGCTGTTATTGTAGAGTGACCAACTTGGTTTCCTACTACTTTAAAAGCTACTTCTACTTCTTGAAAACTAGCTGGCAATGATGTATTCAATTCTCCAGTAAGTTGAGATTGACCACCTGCATTTACTGAAGACCATGTAAAATAGTTACTAGAATTTACTGTTGTCAAATCCAACAATGGATCTAACTGCAATTTTGAACCTAGGCCTATTTTTACTTTGCAACTACCCTTTGGTATAGCCGCATTATGATCTGTATTAGCTACAGGGATAACCAATTTTACCAATTGACCAGGCTGAATAAAATTTTCATTTATTTGATTTCCTGATAAATCAGTAATTTTTATTGAACCCAATTTTGGGTCGAGCGTTACGGCTCTTTGTTGTGCTACACTACTAAGCGAAGCCGCTAGGAGACCGCTGAACAGCAAGCTCTTTAAATTTAATTTCATAAAAATGTTTTTAAAATATTTTAAATAACGGAGGAGAAAATTTCTCCTCCGTTTATGTCATCTATTCTGCCGTCATGATAATAGAATTCAAGTTGTTCGTCAAAATCAATTCTCCGTTTGCTCTTCTCAACCTTGCACTCAATGTAAATGTTGAAATATCTGTTGTGTTACGAGTTAAAGTAACAGCCACATTTACTCTTTGGTTACAAAGTAAAGTGCCAGGACCAGCTCCTAATGGATTGGTTAAAATGATTGAAACAAAAGAAGGGTCGGTGTTATCAATTTTCCATCTTGCATTATCCAATGTATAAGTTGTAGTACCAACTGTAGTGCTAAATATAGCCGTATTTAAGTTGATAGTAAAACCAGATACTCTTGTAATTCTGATGGTATCACCCACAGCAGGGTTTCCAGCTATTTCAGCTACGTTATATACAATAGTTTGAGTAACACCAGAACTTGCAAAGAAGCTTGATGTAATATCAGAACCCAATGAAATATTAGGTGCTGTTCCTGTAGGCTGTGTAACAGTTGCAGTTGTAGTAGCTGTACAACCATTTGCATCTGTAGATCTAATAGTGTAAGTACCTGCTGCAAGGCCTGTAAATATACCAGAAGTAGCTCCTGTTGTATTAATGGAAGTACCTGCTGTTATAACATAAGTATAAGGAGCTGTACCACCTGTAGAAGTAGCGGTAATAACACCATCTGTACCTGCGTTACAAACGTTGTTTACAGTAGTAGATGAAGCTGCTACCAATACTGCTGGTTGTACAATAGTTACAGTTGCATTGTTTGAACAAGTATTACTCAAAGGTGCATCACCTATAGCAGTAGCAGTTACTGTATAAACACCTGGTGCAAGACCAGTGTTGGTTACAATTGCGTTTGCAGAATTTCTAATTACTACTGTTGTACCAGGGCTAGCTGTTACATTGATAATACCATTTGCTGCACCATTACAAGTTACGTTTACTTGTGTAGTAGTTACGGTTACAGGTAATGTGTACTGAATGGTAGCTGCATTGTTTTGTAAATCTTCATCTATCAATAATGATGCTACATTTACAACATTAATTTTTGTAGAAACATTAGATGTACAAGATAATCTACCATGTACATTAAACAATAATGTAGAAGCAAAATCTGCAGGTATTGTTGCTATTTGCGTACCAGTAATAATTACACTATCCGCAACTGTAGCAGATGTAAATGTGAAATAAGTACTCAAAGGCGCTGTAGCTAAATTGAAACCTGTAGCCAAAGAAAGTTTAGAACCAAGATTTATTTTAAGATTAATTGTTCCGTTTGGCACAACATCTGTTTGGCTTAAATTGTAGAAAGGAATTATCAACTTATAATCTTGTGTAAACAATAAACTGTTTGCACTTTGAGCTGCGTTAGCAATAGTTGTAAAGTTCATTTGTCCTACTGCTGGATCGGCCGTTACCGGTGTAGAGAAAGGAGCAATTGTAATTGTTGTAGAACCTGTACAATTGTTAGCATCTGTTACGGTAAAAGTAAATGTACCATCAGCACGTACGAAGGCACCTGTTCCAGTTAAAGTTCCTGTACCACCAGTAGCCGTTACGTTTACGGTAGTAGTACCGCCAAATACTGTGATAGGTGCAAAAGTAGCTGTAACTGTAATTGCAGCTGGTTGAGAAATGGTACCTGTTACAGTATTTGTACAACCATTGGCATCTGTTACTGTGTATGTATAAGCACCTGCAGTACGAGTAAATGAACCTGTACCAGTATAAGGAGCAGTACCACCCGTAGCACTTACTGTAACTGTAGAGTTACCACCAATACATAGAATAGCTGTGTTACTAGAAGCAGCTACCAATGCAGCTGGTTGAGAAACCGTTACTGCTGCTGCGTTTGCAGAGCAAGAAGTATTAGCTACTTCTCTTGCTGTAACTG
>JAYTGY010000120.1:0-2991 GCA_043733065.1 Ferruginibacter sp. | reverse complement strand
ATACTCACCGTTTTAAAAAAAGAATTAAAAGATACGCTAAGAGATAAGCGTACATTGATTTCGGCCATTCTTATCCCAGCACTTATTGTTCCAGTATTACTAGTAGGCGTAACAAAGTTGCAAAAAACCTTGATGGATAAAGAAGAAAATAAACAATTAAAAATTGCACTCATTGATTATCCTGAAAATATAAAAAAGCAGTTGGAAGATTCTACCGTAAAATTATTTACCAACTTTACGGTTGCCACAGGCAAAGATGCCATTGCAAAAGATAGCCTTGATGGTATTATAGAATTTGCACCAGATTTTTTAGCCAATATAACTGATATGAAATCTGGCAAAATGAATTTATATTATAAGTCCACCAACTTTTTATTATCCAGCAGAATATCTGAAAAATTAGAAGTAATAAAATCGCAAATACTAAATGAGCGTTTAAAAAAACTGAATATTTCTGCTGAAACCCTTGCCCCATTTGACATTACAAAAGTAGATATAGCCACAGCTAAAGAACAATTGGGCAAAACTGTTGGCGGTTTCTTACCATACATTTTTATTATTTTTTGTTTTACTGCATGTATGTATCCTGCAATAGATTTGATAACTGGCGAAAAAGAAAAAGGCACCATGGAAACATTGTTGTCATCGCCAGCATCTCGCTTTCAAATACTCATTGGCAAAATGCTTACCATTGCTATCGTTGGGCTCACTGCTGCATCTATGACCATAGCAGGCATGGTACTGGGGCTTAAATTTTTACCAGATATACCAGCAGATTTTTTAACAACGATAAATGATATGGTAAGCCCTAAATTTATTATTATGCTTTTTGCCATGCTTATTCCTCTCAGCATATTTTTTGCAGGAATACTTTCTGCTATAGTTATACGAGCCAAAAGTTTTAAAGAAGCACAAACAATGGTTACGCCCATGACGTTTGTCATCATAATTCCAGCTATGCTCGCCATGATACCTGGCGTAGTGCTCAATTGGCAAACGGCTTTTATTCCTATTTTAAATATTGCCTTGGCTACCAAAGAAATTATTGCTGGTACCATAAATATGGCGCAATATGCGGCAATCGTTTTATCGCTTATTGCATTGGCATTGGCGGCGGCATTGTTTAGCTTTAAGCAATTTAGTAAGGAGAGTATGGTGTTGAAATAAATTTTAAAAATTAATATAGTGGTTTTCGTGAAGCATTGAAGAAACTAGTAACCGCAATAGTATCTTCTTTAATAAAATATATTATTTTGTAAGGATATTTTTCAAGATGTATTCTTCTTTCTTTGTCGGATATGTTGTAATAATAATGTGGCGTAATTGTAATACTTGCAAAACATGCTTCTTCTTTTTCTATTAAATCAAAACCTAAGCCAGCTTCTTGAGATTCGTACCATTCAAATGCTTCTTGCATTTCAATTACTGCCAAATCTTCAAGGATAAGATGATACATTAATTTTTTCCTTTGGTAATTATTGATTTAGCTTCTTCCCATGAGTAGCTTTTAGATGTGCCATTTAAATGATTTTCTCTTCTTCGTTTAAATTCATTTAATTCAGCTTCGGTAAATTCATTCTCTTGCTCATTGTTGTATTCCTTAGCCAGCGCATACATGAGATGTAGTAATTTCTCATCCCCAGATTCGACTAAATGGTGCAATTGTTCTTTTATAAGTAAGGCTTCCATTTTTTATTTAAAATTACTAATTTTTTATTAAATCAATAAAAAGGTGAAAAAATATTTTGTCATATCCAATTTTACACTTTACTTTGTATTTCAAAGTGCTTTTTATGAATGAACAGCAACAATCTTTAGACGACCTACAGCACATCAAAAAAATGATGGAGCGCAGCAGTAGGTTTATTAGCCTTAGTGGCTTAAGCGGTATAAGTGCAGGCTTGTGTGCACTTATAGGTACGTGGGTAGCGCATCCGTATGTATTTGGCAAGAAGGATTTTTTAATATACGGTGATATTGATATTATGCCACATACACCAAATATTTTTGGAGATTATGGAATTATTTTAAGCACTTACCTTTTTTGGATTGCTGCTGCAACATTCATAGCAGCATTTACAAGTGCATTCTTTTTTACTTGGCTAAAAAGCAAAAAAGATGGCACACCCATTTGGGGCAATACCGCCAAGCGTTTACTCATTAATGTAAGTATTCCTGTAGCTGTTGGTGGCTTATTTTTATTAAGAATGTTGCACTACGGCACATTTGGGTTGGTAGCACCTGGTTGTTTAATTTTTTATGGTCTAGGTTTAATAAATGCTAGTAAATATACGCTAGATGAAATTCGCTACTTAGGCTATGTACAAATAATATTAGGTATCATCAATCTTTGGTTTGTAGGCTATGGCTTATACTTTTGGGCTATGGGTTTTGGTGTAATGCATATTGCGTATGGTGTGTATATGTGGATGAAGTATGAGAGGAAGAATGGTTGAAAATTGTTGAATGTAGTTGAATAGTTGAAACAACTTTTTATGTCTTTACAAATTATGAAATTTAAAATTTTGAAAGAATGTCAGGGTGAGCTTGTCGAACCTGTTGCACTAAATAAAACCCGCCTTCGACAAGCTCAGGCTGACACTTTAATGATATAGAGGATTATGCTAAACCCAATAAACAATCTTAATAAACTTTTTGATAGCCGTGTGCGGCTTGGGATAATGAGCGCCCTTATGGTAAATGAGGAAGTGAACTTTAATGACCTAAAAGAATTGTTGGAAATTACAGATGGCAACTTGGCAAGTCACTTAAAAGCTTTGGAAGAAAACAATATTATAAAAGTAGAAAAGGGGTTTATTGGTCGCAAAACAAATACAACATACTCTATTTCAAAAAATGGGGAAAAAGAATTTAAACTGCACATTGCAGCTTTAGAAAAGATGATTAAAACAACAAAGTGATTTTTTTTGAATTTTTACTTTGAATAACAAAGTGCTTTTAAATTATGAAAACATTAATTACAACATCTTG
>JAYTGY010000119.1:0-7240 GCA_043733065.1 Ferruginibacter sp. | reverse complement strand
CTGGCTAATGATAGGCAGGTTATTGAAAACCAAAAGGCATTGGTTGAAAAAGATAAAGTAGCACTTGCAATGGCAACACTAAACCTAATAACTGACCCTGTACAAAGAGCAGAGCTTTTTGCGAAGATTTTTAATCCACAGGTGCAAAATATTTTTCATTAGAAATGTAAATGCTTTAGTATGGGTAAAAATATAATTCCGACGTTTTTGGAACGTGAGGGTGACCTTATAGAAAAAGTTGGTAGTACTTTTGCGAATGATCTAGAACTAATGGATATTTTCTTTGATAGGTCAGGTAATGACCCAGATCCTGAGTCAGGCAATAATTTTAAAAAACCATCTTGGACAAATATGCTTAATTATTACCCAGATACTACTATCATAACAGAAGATCTTTATAAAGAAATTGGAGGTGGGTTGCCTGAAAATCTTAAAAAAGATCCGAATAGTTGGGAAAACTCCTGTGCTATAAGAATGAGTAAAGCATTAAATTACAGTGAAGCCAAATTGCCTAAGGCACCAAGCCAAGGTGGAAATATTGTAGGGAAGGATAAAAATAATTATTGGATAAGAGTTAAGGATTTAAAAGCCCACTTGATTGCTAAGCTGACCACTAAATCTCAAAAATCTGCAGATGTTGATGAAATTGGAGGGATTGGTATAGTAGATAAGTTTAAAGAAAAGAAAGGAATTATAGTGTTTGATGTATCAGGATGGGGTAATGCTTCTGGTCATTTTACTTTATGGGATGGAATTAATTTAAAGTATGTAGGAGCAGATTCGCCAGAGCATAACGATCAAAATGATACGGAATATTATTATTTTAATATGAATTATCAAGATACAGATGAAGACGGTAATGCCAAATACAATAAGGATGGGACACCTAAAATGATTAAAACAACAAGAATTAGATTATGGGAATTGGAATAATTAAGAAATTTTTTTGTTTAATAAGTTTTGCTTTATTATTTTCCTCAATACTTCTGGCGCAATCTGTTTCATTTGCTGCAAGAATAAGAGATGCTAAGGGATATGCTTTTTACTATTGTATAAATAAGCATTACGCAAGGTATGATTCTGTATGCGTTGTTAAAAGCAAAGATTATTCGGGATCATATTTTGTTCAAGAAAGTTTACTTTCTATTGCAGATATAAATAAAATAGAAATCTTTATTGACAAAAACTATACATCGTTTTATCCTGGATCACCAGCGGAAAATCGACATGGTAATATGGTTTGTTTAGGTTGCTGGCAATTGTATGAGTCTTTTCAATTCAAAAATTATTTAAGAAAAATTTTTAATAATAAAAAAGAGGTAAAAAAACTAAGAATTAGGTAGTATAAACATTATTTTAAAATAATTAAATTAATGAAAGTAATATGGGTAATAATTTAATAGTATCATTTCTCGAGAAAGGTGGCAATATTATCGAGAAACTTACAACAGATGCAGAAGAACTAAGTGATTGGTCGAGCTTAGATGAAGTAACGCTAACAGAAGTGGCTGATACAGGAAAGGTGGCAAATGCAGTAAAGATATTTAACACGTTTGACGAATATGGCGGTGAGTCTAAAAACCAAATAGGTCAACCTTGTGCAGATACTTTTGGCACAAGTGATATTACAAAAGTTAGAAGTCTTAATTTTGAAAAGTACATCGCTAATGACATTAAGGGCTTATGGGGATTTGCAGTAAGCAAGCTTAATCAATGGGACAAGCATCTGGTTGAACTAATCAAACTTACTAAAAAGGAAGAAGATATTGCCAACATTACTTCATTGCAAAAAACGTACTGGGAAGGATTAAGAGGAATCAAAACAAAAGATTATTTAACAGCACTCAATTTCTACTCAAAAAATCAAACAACACAAACCGTTGTGGGCTATATATCTGGTCACAGTACCATCATTGTTAAAGAAGCTCCATATATTGATGGATTAAAAGGTAAAAACTATAGTCTTGTAAAAGATATTTACAAAGAATTTACAGATGCAATGCTTAAGTTTTACAATTGCATTATTATATATGTGGAAGAGAAAACTGAATTTCAAAGATTCAACAGTTTATTTAGTGCAGAAGAAGTTACAGCCATTATTAACAAAATACCACATGTGAAATTTACTGCTTGCGAACTTAAAGCTTTATGTTCACAGGAAACAGGTGACTTTAATGACACAAAAATATATGGGGTACATACTAAAACTAAAGGAATGTTGAGGCCAACTAGCAACAACGCAAATTATGTTGGTTTAGGGCAAATTGGTGTTGGAGCGGTTGGGGATGCCCTTGAATGGGCAAAGTCTAAAGGGCTTACTGTAAATTTTAACAAAACCAACAGGAGTATTGAGCCAAAAGATTCAATAGTACTTGCAGCTTGCTATCTTGGTACTTTAACAGAAAGATATCTTCTGAAGAATTTACCCGAACCAAAACCAACTTGCGCAGAGTTTAAAAAATTGGTTTTTGCAGCATATAATTCTACCTTTAATAGGGTAATTTCATCAACAAAAGATTATCAGAAAAAAAATAAAGATGCAAATTATTCTTGGGAAAAAATAAAAAGTTACTTTGCTGATGAAACACAAAAATATGTTCCCGAAATAATCGAAAGATTAAATGCTTAACCTCCTTAAATATAGTTTTCTTTTTTTTGCACTTTCATTATCATTATTGAAATTTAAACCATTATGCGCAGGTTATAATGCAAGTAAAAAAGTTATTCCAACAGTTAGAAAAAGTAATTTTAATAAAGATAGCCTTGAGTGGAAAAGATACTTAAAAATTTACCTTTCTATAGGGCAAATAAAAACGATACCAGCATCTCCTACTATTTTTGACCAAGAAAACACTCGTTTTTTTACCTCACCGATAAACAATTATGATTCACTACTTGTAGTAGAGACTTCTGTTGAATCTGGAAGTGCGGGACCTCAAATTATCCTAATTCAGTTTCATAGAAAAAATAGTATAACCCCAAAATTTAAATATGTATCTTATGGCATTATAAAGGCTGTTGAAAAAAAAGAAGGAAATATCTCCATAAAAAAATATAATAGAGGGTATAATTGGGAGCCCCAACTATCGGAAATAATTTATAAAAATCACTTGGTGAATGAACAAGTAATTTCTAGGGGGAATATTGCTATTGAAATTTTACGGTTACTGCCAAATGTAAATTCTGAATGTAAAAAAGTGAATTTTGATTGTTTGGAACTATACGGAACAAGCTGCGATACCATTTATTATTCCGCAAAACAAAATCTTATTTTTGTTTACAATAAAGAAAAAACCCCATGGTTTTTTACTTCGCCTAAACAAATGAAAGAAGGAAAAGAAATACTTGGATTCCTATATTTAAAAATGGGAAGTATTTTAAGAAATGTAGCAACAGTATTAAATGCAGATACACTTTACAAGACAAATTATATTTACCATAAAATGCCAATGCTTGTAGGTAAAACGGGTACAAAGCAAACTATTTTTTACATATTTGATGGAAAATACTTTAAAATATATAAAAAAATACGCATGCATCAAAAACTTGTGATGCAAAAAATTTTATACAATAAATAAATCGAATTAATGTTTAATATCAAAATTAGTACAAGATGCGTTTTAGCTTTTTTATTTTATTTTTCTGTAACATTAACTGTAAATGCCCAATATATTAAAAAGAAATGGTCAGGAAAGGGAATCAAAGATCCATCACAATTTACCATAGCTTCATTAAATAATAAATGGGGCTTGATAGATGACAATAATAAAATCATTTTACCATTTATTTATGATAGTATTAATTATCATTATGTTTTTGAATTTAAAATTTACAAATCTGGTAAAGTTGGGGTGGCATATCAATTTGGCATTACAGAAGATACTATAAACAGTAGATATATTGAAGTATTGAAAGTAATACCAGCAATTTTTGATAGTGTCAAAATTAAGCATGGTTTTACATTAACTTATTCTAACAGTTTAATGGGAATTTATTGTTTTGACGGGTCACTGCTATTTCCTATTGCTAAAAAATCTAAAGTGTGCAGTATTAACCCTAGTTACCGTTACAATTTCCCCGACAGAGAAAAAGACAGAATAAAGAGGTTACATAAAAGAAATCCGTTATATGCGAATTATCTTGAAAGATTAATATTTTACAAAAATCAATTTTACAGATTAAATACCGACATGTACCCAGAACTTTCTAAGCCAATTACAGTATCTAAAGTTAAACTAACTAAATATTTTAAGAAACAAATTAAAAAACAACATTTATTAGAATGTAGCGATTAATAAAGTGAAGAAGGTGGAGCACACAACAATTATGGTTTAATCGGGGCAATGCTCAACAATAAACTTGTAACTTTATTTCATGGAAATTATGTAAAGTAAATAATATTGATCTAAAAAAATCTTTAGGTATAAAATAATGAAAAGTAATAATTATAAATATTTTAAAATATTTTTAGCACTGCTCTTTGCTTACCCAGGTATAATTATGATAGCTTATTTTATTACCAATAACTTAAAGTATAAAAGGCTATTCAATGTTACTTATTTTCATGATATTGGAGCATGGCATCCTTTATTTTTACCAGTTTGTTATTTTGCAATCAATTTATTGATTTTAAAAAAGCATACGCTTTGGCACTACTTTCTAACATTCACTACTAGTATTTTCTTGAACTATCTTTTATCATTAGTTTTTTGGTATTTAATGATGATGAAAATTAATATATTTTCACTCGAAAGAAATTATTACTGGTTGCTTATTTGTTTGCTAGTTGCAATTATGTCGCTTTTAGATTTCGTTATAGATAAAAAGAAAGGGGAGAAATGATGTTTTTTTTTGAAAAAATATTTTATGTTAATGTATTTTTTAAAAAAATAAAATTGTAAATTGCTTCTTGTTAGTTCAAGAGGAATAAAATTTGTGTAAGTAAGGTTTAAGATTTTTAAAACTACACATCAAAATATTGCCATGTGGGGCGATTCGACACTTTTTCTAGGTCTCTTTGTTGGGACGTTATTAGAAAGCAACGGAACATTGTTTAAACGTGGCAACAGCTTAGCCCCATCTTCGGATGGGGTTTTTTATGTGTAGCTCTTCCTCGAGTGTGGTACATGTATTTGCAAGTGCTCCATAAAAAAATCTAATATTCGAATACTTTTAAATGCGCCCAAAAAAAAGAATCTCTATTCATAATAAATTAGCAAGGTAATTTTACTATAGCTTTCTTTATATTAAAATTTAAAATATATAAATTAAATCCCCATTTTATTGTATTTTATTTTGCTAATTACAAAAAATAAGCTTTTTTTTGTAACAAATTATAAAAAATGAGTAATATTCGTTTCGATGCTATCAAAAAATTAGGCAATCAGCCTAATCCTGTAAAAGTAGAAAATGCCGCAAAAATAACTGGTATTTTCAACGAAAATGTATTTACGCTTGGCGCAGCAAGGCAATATTTAAGTGATGATGCTTATAAAAGTTTGCTAGCAAGTACACGTGGCGGTAAAAAGATTGACCGTGCAATGGGCAATCAAATTGCAAATGGTTTGCGTGCTTGGGCCGAAAGCAAAGGAGTAACACATTTTACGCATTGGTTTCAACCACTTACTGGGTTGTCTGCAGAAAAGCACGATTCATTTTTTACGCTTAAAGGCGATGGTACACCAATTGAAGAATTTGAAGGTGCAGCATTAATTCAACAAGAGCCCGATGCATCATCTTTTCCAAACGGAGGATTGCGTGCAACTTTTGAGGCACGTGGATATACCGCTTGGGATCCATCATCACCTGCATTTATAATGGAAATTGGTGATGGTAAAACATTGTGCATTCCTACCATTTTTGTTTCGTACACTGGTGAATCATTAGATACAAAAACGCCTTTGCTAAAAGCTTTGGTGGCATTAGACAAAGCAGCGGTAGATGTTTGTCAGTATTTTGATAAAAACGTTTCTAAAGTGACAGCAACTTTAGGTTGGGAGCAAGAATATTTTGTAATAGATGCTGGCTTGGCAAATGCTCGTCCTGATATTTTATTGAGTGGTCGTACCGTATTTGGTCATGCACCTGCAAAAGGACAACAATTAGATGATCATTATTTTGGCGCAATACCTGAGCGAATTTATGCTTTCATGTTAGACTTTGAAAAAGAATCTTACAAACTCGGTATTCCAATTCGTACCCGTCACAATGAAGTAGCGCCTTGCCAATTTGAGTGTGCGCCTATATTTGAAGAAACAAACCTTGCTGTTGACCACAACACTTTGTTGATGGATATAATGCTACGTGTAGCAAAACGCCACAACCTAATTGTATTGCTACACGAAAAACCATTTGCTGGAATAAATGGAAGTGGTAAGCACAACAACTGGAGCATGAGTACCGATACGGGTGTAAATTTATTGGCACCTGGCAAAACGCCAAAAACCAATTTAATGTTCCTCACATTTTTTGTGAATACCATTAAAGCAGTACACGATTATGCAAGCCTTATACGTGCATCTATAGCAAGCGCAGGCAACGATCATCGCTTAGGTGCAAACGAAGCTCCACCAGCAATCATTTCTATTTTTATTGGTAAATTTTTAACCGATGTATTAGATCAAATAGAAAAAAGAGTAAGTGGTAATTTTGATGAGCAAGATGAAGCAATTTTAAAATTGGATATTCATAAATCTATTCCTGAATTGATGTTGGATAACACGGATAGAAATCGTACTTCGCCATTTGCATTTACAGGTAACAAGTTTGAGTTTAGAGCAGTAGGATCTTCTGCAAACTGCGCTGTGCCTATGACAACGCTTAATACTGTAATGGCTGAAACGCTAAAAACATTTAAAACAGATGTGGATGCATTGATAGAAAAAGGGGAGAAAAAAGAAGTTGCGCTGTTGCAAATTATTAGAAAATATATTGTAGATAGCAAAAAAGTATTGTTTGAAGGAGATGGCTACAGCGCAGAGTGGGCGGCAGAAGCAGAAAAACGTGGATTGGAAAATGTGAAAACTACACCATTGGCTTTAGATGCTTATGTAACGGAAAAATCTAAAGCGCTTTTTAAATCTAACAATATTTATACACACGAAGAGCTAGAAGCAAGGCACGAAATAATGCTTGAAGAGTATGTAAAAAAAGTGCAAATAGAAGCCCGTGTAATGGGCGACTTGGCAAGCACTCACATTTTACCAGCTGCTGTAAAATATCAAAATGTATTGTTGCAAAA
>JAYTGY010000118.1:0-13069 GCA_043733065.1 Ferruginibacter sp. | reverse complement strand
TTTATTTTTTCTTCAATAGTTTTTTTAGGCATTTTTATTTGTTATGTAGGATTTGTTTTTTCTTTGCTCAACGAGAGAAGATCTGAGGGCAATGGCAATGTTTTTTATTATTTACTTATTGCTTTTACCATTTATATCCCCTCTCATATATTTTGCATGCGGCAATCATTTGCACTTAGGAAAATCATAAAAATCAATTACTTCCAATCTCAAAATAAAATGATAGATATGATAGGGAAAGAGCATGAAAATGGAGAAGATATTTAACTGAATGTATATTATATTTACTCAGTAAAATAAACGTTATGATTATTGTAATACCAAAAGGCACTTCAGCAAAAAAAAAATAAGAAAACTAATTGATACTAAAAAAAGTTTAAGCAAAAAGCTAGAAGATTTTTTTGGTAAATTACCCAACATTGAAGATGGGATAAAATTCCAGAAAAGAATACGCAAATAACAGAAACTATCGTTTCATTATCTAAAGCCATAATATTTCCCTAAAAAATCATTAATTTTAGCCTTAGCATTTTAATCATTAAATTGCTTAAAATTCTTACATATGAAGCTTCGCATATTTCTATACACTGCAATTACGTTACTATTATTTTCATGCCAAAAAAACAAAGTTGACACTGTTGCACCACCTGTGGTAACGCCCGTTGGCATTGCAGCAAGCACACTTACCAATGTAGCATACGGTACAGATCCTTTGCAAAAAATGGATGTATTTTTGCCTTCAAACAGAACCACTACCGCAACTAAGGTAATGATAGTAGTACATGGCGGCAGTTGGAGCATTGGCGATAAACTTGATATGGCAACGTATGTAGAAACCCTAAAAACACGTTTGCCTGATTATGCTTTTTTCAATATAAATTATAGATTGTATAATGGGTCTACTAATACTTTTCCAACACAAGAGCAAGATGTAAAAGCGCTTACAGATTTTATTTATAGCAAAAGAGCAGAGTATATTATTTCTGATAAATTTGTAATGCTAGGCGCAAGTGCAGGTGCTCACTTAGCATTATTACAAGCCTACAAATATGCCACACCAAAAATAAAAGCAGTGGTAGATTTATATGGCCCAACAGACATGATAGATATGTACAATAATCCTGCATCTATTTTTGCACCAGCAGATTCGGTAGCCAAAATTGTTACGGGCAGTACAACAGGTACACCAACAAGCAATGCAACAAATACTGCATTGTACAATTCATCTAGCCCAATAAATTTTGTAACACAGCAAAGCCCAGCTACTATTATTTTTCATGGCGGTGTAGATATATTGGTGCGTCCTACACAATCTACAAGCCTTATTAGTAAACTTTCACAAAATAGTATTATAAACCAATATGTACTTTATCCATTAGAAAACCACGCCTACCAAGGAGCAAGCCTTGATGATACTTTCAATAAAGCCATAGCTTTTCTCAACACAAATGTTCAATAAAAAAACAATCATATTATTTTGCGTAAGTGCACTCCTAATGGGTGCACCTTTTTTTGTACAATCACAAAATAAACCTGCATTTTTTAAAGGTGCATTAAAAGAAAATAGAGATAAATTTTACAACACAATTGTAAGCAGTATTAATAAAACTTTAAAACTTCCATTCGGTACTGCAAATGAAGAAAATTACAACAATGCTTTTTATAACATAGCACTTATACAATATAAAAATCCTACTGTAAATGCAGCAATAGATACTGTTGCAAAAAAAATAAACAACAGTAGCAACGATTGTAAAATAGCTTTTTTAAACCTTATCAATAGCGAATATCCGAATAAATATGCTGCGCAAATAAAAGCTATTTTTAAAACTAGTGGCAATGATGCAAAACTAATGGCAATGGCGGCAAATTATTTATTGCCCACTGCCACAGTAGCAGAAGTAAAAATGATGTTGCAACAAACAGAAACCGAACTGCAAAAAGATGCTGACAATGCCATCCTCTTCGAGCTTAGTAATCAATTAAAAAACTGGAATAAAAAAACCGCTACCCCATCTATAAAAACATTTTTCGATAAAAATTATTTACCAACGCAAATGTTGGTATTTAGTTTTCAACGAAAAGATAGAAACTATCCAGGCATTGCTATGGTGCGAAATACTGATGGTAACTTTGTAAAAAATGCAGATGGAAAATATTTTGCCGTAGGTCAACTAGCACGCAGCAGCAGCAATATGCCAGGCTACATAAGCAATGGCAATACGCCACAAGGTGTTTTTCGTATTACAGGTTTTGATACGTCTAGCAATTATTTTATAGGCCCTACCACAAATATACAATTGGCTATGCCCCACGAATACGATGGCATTATCATTGATGGCAAAAAAATAGATACAACTTGGTTGCTCGAAGATTATAAAAAATTATTGCCAGATAATTTTAAAAACTACCAACCCATGTACGGCACATTTTACGCAGGCAAAGCAGGCCGTACCGAAATTATTGCACACGGCACTACAGTAGATATTGATTACTATAAAAAAAATATCTACTTTCCATACACACCCACTGCAGGTTGCCTGTGCACAAAAGAAATTTGGAACAATAAAACTGGCATGCTAGATATCAGCGATCAACAAATACTTGCCAAAGCCATACAAAACACTGGCGCTACAAAAGGTTATTTAATTGTGATAGAAATTGATAATAAAAAAACTGCCGTTACTTTAGCAGATGTACTTTCTTATTTAAAATAGTTTTTGTAACATAAACCATTTAAATAAAATGACCGCATTTTTTATATTGAACTTGCTTTTTATTAAATGTTATAAGATTTGCCAGCGCTACAGCTCTTTTCAGCTGCAAAATGTATATTACTAAAAATGCCTTCCGTTAATGGAAGACATTTTTTATTTTATAAATTACGATGTAAACAAATTTGGTATCATTTTAATATTTAATTACTTTTTTACTAATCTTAGTTCCATTTTCATTATAAATTACAGCTACATAAATACCAGAAGACAAATCAGCAATATCAATATCGATATTATTAAACACAACTTGTGTTTTAATTAATTTTCCATCATTGCCAAATAGATAAATTTTGTTTTCGCCCCTTGCCATACCAGAAATATGAAAAATATTTCTAGTAAGATTGGGCGCCAGAGTTATTTCATCTTTTTGGTCTATACAACTCAATTTTCGTATATCACTATATTTATAACTTCCATCTTTATTTATCATTTTCAGACGAAAATAATATACAATATTTGACTCCATTGCAAAACTGTAATCGTAGCTTTTAGTAACTGTACTATTGCTAGATGCTAAAATACTTGTTAACGTTTTAAAGGTAGCATTTTCACTAGTACTATATTCCACATCAAATTTATCCGAATCTATTTCAGAAGTTGTTTTCCAATTTAAATTGGCTTGACAATTATTTTTTATAACAGTAAAATCTGATAATATAATTGGCACAGCTGCCGATTGCCATCTTAATAAATATTTTGCTGGTGTAGGGTCGGGCAAACCGGCTGCATCAATATAAGAATAATAAAACCTAACAGAATCTTTTATAATTCCTGCTGCAGAATTAAATTTGATTTTTAAAAGAGCTGGGGCATAATTATAAATGGGTATCAAGGGCGAAATAGCTGCGCCATTATATAACAATTGTGCATTTGCGGGCAAAGTATCTATCCTAAAAGTTTTACCAATCAATGAACCAGATGCAGACATATCTTCAGGATCGCTTCCTCTTAATACTTCTAAAAATGGAGGAGCATTTAGCGTATATGTGCTATTAAGTAATGGTACAGTTGGAAGAAAATTTAGAAAGGAAACGCTTTCTGGCAATTGCTCTATCCCAAAATTCACTTCTACTTTAATGTCATTTGAATTTACAAAAATTGAAGTTGACTTTCCATTTATTATAGCATCATTACCTGGTGTGCTTCCAATAAACTCGCCTGTGTTTGCCCAAGTTGCAGGTAAAAGTGTTGCAGGTGCAAGTTGTCCTACTGTTCCAGGTATTGTAGTTAATTGTACTGAGTAAATTGCTGGAGCAACATTATCAAATAAGTAAACGCCTTCCGGAGTTATTGGCGTAGTTGCAACTACATTACCAGCAAGCGATAATAAATTGGCAAACAAAGCCCCTCCAATATTTGTTTTTGGATTGTTTACACCTAGCGATTTATTGATATCATTATCTGTTAATCCATCTCTGTCAATAAATACATTACCAGAAATTTGTTGAGTAGGTTTATCTAAACTAGCAGAAATGTACCATTGATCTCCAGAAAAAGGATTATGTGTGCAAGGAAGACCATTGTCGCAAGTTATGTTAGAGCCAAGTGTAGAAAAATTAATATCCGATGCAGCACTACCACGAAGAAATAATTTATATACAAGTTGTTGTACTACGCCAGTTATTTTTATACTGCCAGTAGCTGCTCCATAGTCATCAAAGAAATTTGTATTGTCAAAAAGTGAGGCACCATTGGGTTGTACAGCACTATTCAAAATATTATTTCCTACTACATTTAAAAATTCATTGCCAGATAATTTTGTAGAACTTACCCCATTATTTTGTAATTCTAACTCGGTAGTAAAATAAGAAGATAAATAATTTTGCGGAACATTGTTTTTTCCAGCTGGCAAGTAACGATAAGAACCACCAAGGCTTGCTACATGAATAACTGGGTTAATTACTGGCCTATTAAAAGTTAACACAATTTCACCAAATAAATAACGATCATCTTTTGCTTTACCCAAATCATACAACACTTGTGCAGCAGTAAATACTTCTACACCAGTGTTTTTTCCGTTTATTGAAGTACTAGTTGCAAACTGAATACCAGTACCTAAACTAGCTCCAGTTGCAGTTGGGTTCGATGTAAACATATAACCTCTTGGTCCTCCTGCGCCATAAGCATAAGCACCAAGTATATCAAATGTATTAACAGCATTTACTGCTTGAATTGGTCCATCACTCGATAAAGTTGGAGCACCTCCAAATACAATTCCATTTGATATATTACTATAGGGCAAATCAGTATATACCTGGTTTCTTAATGAAACATTTAGTGATAAGCTAGGCGAATAATTAGAAAAAATATTGTTATTGATGGCATCATTTTCAAAAGAAATTGTTATAGGATTGGTAGTTGGCCCTAAGCTTGAAGCAAGAAGTCTATTTGTGATTTCTAAAGTTGGAATTGATTGTGCAAATCCAACATAACTTACTAACAAAAAAAATATTAGAAGTATACTTTTGTAAATTTTATTTCCCATTTTTAAGAATTTAAGCTGTTATAAAAATTGGCATTTTACAATTATAGAATCAGTATCGAAAAAAATTATTAAACCTTGTTTAATTCAAAATTTATTTTACTGAATTAATTGGAATTTTGAAAGCGGATTGATTTCTAGCAGATATTGGACAGAAATTTTGCATTGCAAACTAATAAAGCAATTTAATTATTATACATTATAAAAAATAACAATAACTTTATTAGTTAGCCGCAATCTTTTGCAAATCTAACATTTGTATTTTAGATTAAGTAGAAATATTCCAAGAAATTGTCATAATGTGCATAAGTAAATTAACTTTGCCTTGGGAATATTGAAAATAAAAAGCAAATACTATATTAATATTAATAGCCGAATGTAACTATTCAACCTGTAGCAAACTATGCATTCAAAACTAAATCAATTAGTGAAAATATAAATATCATTACTTTTCAACATACTCAACAAAAAAATATACCTACTTTTAATTGTAAAAATTATTAGCAATACAGCATTTTCTTTAAAGAATATTTAAACAACAATAAATGATAACCGTTGAAACAAATATAAAAACTACAATACAAAAAGTATGGGAATATTTTACAATACCAATGCACATAAAAAATTGGTATAATGCATCTCCCGATTGGCATGCGCCTTACGCAGAAAATAATTTAGAAATAAATGGAAAATTTACAACTACAATGGCTGCTAAAGATGGTAGTTTTAGTTTTGACTTTGCGGGTGTTTACACCAATATTGTGGTTCACAAATTAATAGAATATACATTAAACGATAGTAGAAAAGTAAGTATAGTTTTTTCTGCTGATGAAAATACAACTACTATTATAGAAACATTTGAACCAGAAACTGAAAACACTATCGAACTCCAAAAAGCAGGATGGCAGGCTATTTTAGATAATTTTAGAAAATATGTAGAAAATAATTAATCGAATTATTTTCTACATAAACAATTTACCACTCAAACCCTGGCATTATAAAATAACAGATGCTCCAATATTTATCTTCTCTTTTCATATACAATTTATACGGCCCTTCATAATGTAAAGTTTCTCCATTTTCCATTACGGCATCATATTTTAGCATTCCCTCTGCATGCCCCATACCATTATCAGCTTCGTACATTTCAAATTTTATTTCATCAATATTATATCCATCATTTTTAAACTCAGTAAACGAATCAAAAAACATATTCATTTTTTCAAACAAAGCAGGCCTATCTAACTCTTTACCATCGGCTGTTATAAAATGATAATCTAATTCATTACTATATTCATCAAATTCTTTTGCAAACCAATGCTCAAAAAATTCGTGTGTATTTTTTTCAATTTCTACTTTATCATTGGGATGAAATTCTTCATAAATAAAATTCCATGTACCACCAAACATAGATTCCTTTTCTATTTCATGCGGAAACAATTCTTCTGTTATAAATGTATAAATCACATCGTCAGGATATGGGCCATCACAAATATCTAAAGCTATACCGTGTTCTTCCATTTGTGTAGTTATATGTATCAATGCTTCCGAAATTTCATTGGGTTTCATTTCAGATGCAAGTTTATATACTGGGCTACCAATTTTTTCAAACACGGTAGTATATTCTGCATTTTGATGATTATCTTCAAAAGCAATCATGTTTTTCAAAAACTGATTTTCTATTTCAGGCGGTATTTCTGCATCGCCTTGCATAAAAAATGCATCGCCATATTGTGCTTTCAATTTTATTTTTAAAAACTCATTTTCTATCTTCAAGTGTTCAGTTGGGTCTTCCGAAAATTTTTCTTCTTCTTGCATATAATTTTATTTTATAATTGAAGTTAGCAAATTATTTTATTTGCCTTTCATTTATTAATTATTTTTTAAAATTTTTATTGCAATGGCGTTATTGTCTTTTTTTCGCCAAAAACACAATTTACTTTATACCCAAGTGGTTTGTAATAATTGGTCAATATAGCCGCAATATGTTCTTCCGATAATTTAAGAAACTTAGGGTCGTTTTCTAATTGTTGCAAAGCCTGTGCATACAATTGTTTTTGTGCTTTTACCAAATCATCTACAGTTGCGTTTGCAAATAAACCTGTTTGTGTCATTGTTTCCATTCTGTCCATTTTCAATTGTAAACTCATTAGCTTACAATTAGGCAACGAAATATTTACTGTAGCAGATTTTGTATCTATACTCATTTTTTGATTGCTCATAACTACTCCATATTTTGCTTCATAGGGTAAAGTTACTTGCAAAGTATTTTCTGCAAAATAATTTTTAAATTTAGACCAAGTACCATTTTCATCGCCTTTGTTGCTCATTTTTACATTTACACTTCCAGTAACATCCAAAGCAGCCAATTCAGCTATTTGTTTTATCATTTCTACATTTTCTATCATCGTTATTTTTGCATCTGCACTTCCGCTTTTCTTTCCTAAAAAATAAAATGCTCCAGCAACTAATACTATCAAAAAAATTATCAGTCCCGTATTCTTCATAAAAAATATTTATTTCTTTTTTCCTAAAACTAAATTATAACTATCATCAATCATTTCTTTCAACAAATTAATTTTTAATCCAACTACAATTATTGTATTCCAATGTTTTTTATTCATATGATAACCAGGTAAAATTACATCAGGATATTCTTCCCTCAACTCAATAGCTTTATCTGGCTCGCATTTTACATTAAAGCGTAACGGTGTTTCATCCAAAGAAACTAACAAAAATATTTTATTATTTACTTTAAACACAAGTGTATCTTCTCCAAAAGGAAACCCTTCGGTTACATTTTCTTTTTGCAAAGCATATTCCCTTATTTCTTCTACGTTCATATTAATATAAAAATACAAAGCCTCCATTATTTTCTGGAGGCTTTGTGAAAAAAGTTTTACTTTTTTATCTAATTAAATTTACTGTTCCTTTCATCTCTACTTTTTTATAATTTCTATCAGTGCCGCTCACCATCCAAACATAAGCTCCATTTGGTTGTGGTTTTCCATAAAAAGTTCCATCCCATCCTTTAAGCCATTGGTTTGTTTCAAAAACCAAATTACCAAATCTATTAAATATTCTGAAATAAACAGTGTTAGAAATGCCCACTGGTATTGCTCTAAAAATATCATTCAACCCATCGCCATTTGGTGTAAATGCATTTGGTATATAATATGTAGGCCCTTCATATACTTTCACAAAAATAGAATCATAACCTGCACAACCTATTGCATCGGTTACTTTCAAATAAAAATTAGCATCGTTATTTAATGATACAAATGCATTTTGATTTAATGGACTAGTTATGCCAATACCAGATGGTGATGTCCACGAATAATTTAATCCACCAGTTCCATGAAGCTGATGAGGCACGCCTTTTACTGCAATGGTATCATTACCTGCAAATGCATGAATAATTGGTTGCACTACTACTTTTAAAGAATCGGACACTATAAAATCGCAACCATAATTCAATAATGTTGTTGTTGCAGTTAGTTTATACCAAGTAGATAAAACAGGATGTACCCAAGTTTGAATATTTGTTGGAGATGTAAGACTATCAATTGGAGTCCAAACGAAATCTATTTTAGCACTATTAAAATGAGTAAGGTTGCCTTTTATTAAAATAGAATCATTTAAACAAATGGCTTTGTTTGTACCTGCATCCAAAATTGGTTTCCAATTTACATTTACGTTTACAGTATCTTCTGTTGCGCATCCACCAATAGTAGCTTTCAAAATATAAACCGCATTATCTACAGGTGAAAAAGTTACATCTTTTACATTAATATTATTTATCGTACTTATAGGAACTCTATTAGTTCTCCATAAATAAGTTGCACCTGCAGGAGCAACAGTTGGTATGTATGACACACTTGCTCCTTCACAAATAGTCGTATCTCTTCCAATGTTTACAGTTAAATTATTGTTGTTTATGTTCACTATTATTTTTTCCCTTGGCCCTTCGCATGCACCTGTAGATTGGCTTACATAATATGTTGTACTACCTGGTGTAGTTGTTATTGGTGTTGGTGCAATAGTGTTTCCTACGCCACCTGTAGCAGTTGTGTACCAAAGTAAACTTGTACCAGTTGCTGATAATTGTCTAGGCACATCATTCGGGCAATATCTAATTGGCGAAAGAACAATTGGTAAAGCAGGCGTTGCAATAATAGTTACAACCAATGCTGCTCTTGGTCCTTCGCATCCTAAACTAGATTGAGATACATAATAAGTAGTTGCTCCCGCTGCCGCAGATGATGGTGTTATTGCAGTTGCAGTTCCTGTTCCTCCTGTTGCGGCTGTGTACCAAAGTAAATTTGTACCTATTGCTGTAAGTGATGTGGTGGTAGCGTTTTGGCAATATGTACGTGGTGTTGTAGTTGGTGCAAGTGGAGTAGGATTTACAACTACAGTAATTGCAGTCCTTGGTCCCTCACAAGTATTTAAAGATTGACTTACATAATATATTGTACTACCCGATGTTGTTGTTAATGGCGTTGGGGCTGTTGTACTTCCTATTCCACCACTTGAAACAGTGTACCAAAGTAAATTTGTACCAGGAGATGTTAATGCAGTTGCAGGTAAATTTTGGCAATACGTCACTAACGTTGTAGCAGCTGGTGCAAGTGGTGTAGCAGTTACATTTATTAAAATAGCTGCTCTTGGTCCTTCGCATCCCAATAAAGTTTGACTAACATAATAAGAAGTAGAACCTCCAGTTGTTGTACTTGGAGTTGGTGCAGTTGCGCTTCCAGTTCCTCCAGTTGCAGATGTGTACCAAAGTAAGTTTGAGCCAACCGCCGTCAATGCCGAAGCCGTTGCCCCTTGGCAATAAGCTATTATTGGTGTCGTAACAACAGGTAATGTAGGTGTAGGATTTATAGTAACTACAATTGCGGCTCTTGGTCCTTGACAAAATCCTGTGGTTTGGCTTACATAATGAGTTGTATTTCCTGCTGTAGTTGATGATGGTGTTGGTGCTGTTGCAATTCCAATTCCGCCAGTTGCACTTGTGTACCAAAGTAAATTAGTACCCGTTGCTGTAAGAGCAATTGTTGCTGCATTTTGGCAATACGTTACTGGAGTAAATACAATAGGTGCAGCAGGTGTAAAGTTTACTGTTACTGTTATTGCAGCTCTTGGCCCTTCGCATGCTCCTGAAGATTGGCTTACATAATAAATAGTATTTCCAGTAGCAGTTGTTGATGGTGTGGGTGCGGTTGCACTTCCAGTTCCGCCAGTTGCACTTGTGTACCAAAGTAAATTCGTTCCCATTGCTGTCAATGCTGTAGCAGTTAATCCTTGGCAATAAACAACTATTGGCGAAACTGTTGGTGCAGGAGGAATAGCTGTAACAACTACTGTTATTGCTTTTCTTGGCCCTTCGCAAATTCCGTTTGTAGCACTTACATAATATATTGTAGAACCTGCTGCCGCAGAAGATGGAGTTGGTGCAGTTGCACTTCCTGTTCCTCCAGTAGCTGTTGTGTACCAAAGTAAATTTGTTCCAGTGGCCGTTAATGCAGTTGCTGTTGCTCCTTGGCAATAATTTAATGGAGATGTTGCTATCGGTGCAACAGGTGTACTATTTACAGTTACTGTTATTGTCGCCCTAGGTCCTTCACAAATACCTAGCGTTGAGCTTACATAATAAATCGTATTTCCTATAGTTGTTGTTAATGGTGTTGGTGCTGTTGCATTTCCAGTTCCGCCCGTTGCTGATGTGTACCACAATAAATTTGTACCTGTAGCTGTAAGTGCAGTTGCTGTTGCTCCTTGGCAGTATGTAACTGGTGTCGTTACTATTGGTGCTGCCGGAGTTGTATTTACAGTAACTGTTATAGCTGCTCTTGGTCCTTCGCAAGTATTTATTGTTTGGCTCACATAATGTACAGTGCTACCAACACTAGTCGTAGAAGGTGTAGGAGCTGTTGCACTTCCTGTTCCTCCAGTCAATGATGAATACCAGAGTAAATTACTACCCGTAGCTGTAAGTGCGATGGCTGTTACTCCTTGGCAATATGTAATCGCTGCTGTCACAATTGGTGCGGCTGGTGTTGCCGTTACATTTACAGTAATAGCAGCTCTTGGTCCTTCACAATTATTTATCGTTTGACTTACATAATAAATAGTTGTACCGCCAGCAATTGTAGTTGGCATTGGTGCAGTTGCACTTCCTGTTCCACCTGTAGACGTTGTGTACCAAAGTAAATTTGTACCCGTTGCTGTAAGTGCTGTTGCTGTTGCATTTTGGCAATAAGCTATCGGTGAAGTTGCAGTTGGTAATGCTGGTTTTGCATTTACGGTTACTGTAATTGCTGCTCTTGGTCCTTCACAACCGCCCACAGTTTGGCTTACATAATAAATAATATTTCCCGCAGTTGTTGTAGATGGAATTGGCGCAGTTGCAATTCCAGTTCCGCCAATAGCAGTTGTGTACCAAAGTAAATTTGTACCAGTTGCTGAAAGTGAAGTTGCTGTAATATTTTGGCAATATACAACTGGAGAAATTACAGTAGAAGCAATAGGTGATGCAGTTACATTAACGGTAATAGCAGCTCTTGGGCCTTCACAAATTCCTGTTGATTGACTTACATAATATATTGAACTACCAGCAGCAAGTGTAGAAGGTATAGGTGCAGTTGCACTACCAGTCCCACCAGATGCTGTAGCGTACCAAAGTAAATTTGTACCAGTTGCTCCAAGTGTAGTTGCTGTTGCATTTTGGCAATATCCAATTGGCGACGTTACAGTTGGTGCCGTAGGAGTTAATGTTACATTTACCGTAATTGCTGCTCTTGGTCCTTCACATCCTAAAATAGTTTGGCTTACAAAATAAATTGTAGAGCCTCCAGCAATTGTTAATGGTGTTGGAGCTGTAACACTTCCAGTTCCACCTGTTGCGGCAGAGTACCATAATAAATTTAAACCCGTTGCTGTAAGTGCTGTAGCTACATCATTTTGACAATATGCAACTGGCGATGTAACAACAGGAGCGGCAGGTGTTGCATTTACATTTACAGTAATAAAGTTTCTTGGCCCTTCGCATCCCCCTACTGTTTGGCTCACATAAAATAATGTACTACCCACAGTTGTTGTAGACGGAGTTGGTGCTGTTACACTTCCTACACCACCTGTTGCATTTGCATACCACAATAAATTTGTGCCTGTGGCTGATAAAATTGTAGTAGAAATATTTTGACAATAAGTAAGTGGAGTTGTAACAGCTGGGGCAGCTGGTGGTGCAGTTACATTTACAACAATGGCAACTCTTGGCCCTTCGCATGTACCTGTAGTTTGACTCACATAATATGTTGTACTTCCTACTGCAGTAGTTAATGGTGATGGCGCAGTTACAGAACCCAGACCGCCTGTAGCAGTTGAGTACCATAATAAATTTGTGCCTGTAGCTGTAAGTGGAGTAGCTGTTACATTTTGACAATAACCAATTGGAGAAATAACAATAGGTAATGCTGGAGTAATATTTACCGTTACTGTTATGGCTGCTCTTGGTCCTTCGCAAGTGCCTAACGTTGAACTTACAAAGTAAATCGTTGAACCAACTGTTGTTGTCGATGGTGTTGGTGCTGTTGCAGTTCCTGTACCACCAGTTGCAGCGGTGTACCACAATAAATTTGTACCTGTGGCTGTAAGTGCAGTTGCAGTTGTGCCTTGGCAATATACAACTTGTGTTACAACTGTTGGTGCTAATGGTGTTGTGTTTATTGTTACAGTTATAGCTGCCCTTGGGCTTTCGCAAGTACCTGAAGTTTGGCTAACATAATATATTGTATTTCCTACTGTC
>JAYTGY010000117.1:0-2610 GCA_043733065.1 Ferruginibacter sp. | reverse complement strand
AGTGTTTACTATTTTTAGAACAAGAAGAGCCGTGTGCATTGAGAGGTGCAAGCACGGTTCTGTGAGAAGCTTGGGCTGAAATGCCCTTGCTTACTCGACGTGCGCCATGAATGAATAACGTCTATATTGCTATCTAGACGGGGTCTTCGCAAACGGAAACTAAAAAAGATAACGAAAGTTTTTTGCGAAACCCCGACTCACTTATAAGCTACGAATTTTAGTTACCAATAATTTGCGCTTCTTTTATATGACGGGGTTTCACGGGTAGTTTCTTTATACCACAGTGTGTATGCATGTGAAAACCCCGCAGAGACATTAAATTTGCAAAAGAGAATTTTACAAATCATGAATGAAATGTAATTTAAAATGTTTATGAATCTAGTTATTAAAAAATCTGTGAAAATCCGTCCAATCCGTGTCATCTCCCGAAAAATCGGGACAGGCTGTGTTCTAATCTTTTTTCTAATATCCCAAAACTGCACAGCACAAAAAAAACTACCAACCAGCAATGACAACAACACCCTGCTATGGGAAATATCTGGCAATCGATTAAAAAAGCCTAGCTATGTTTTTGGTACTTTTCACATCATGTGTAAAGAAGATATTCGGTTTAGCGAAAACTTAAAACTAGCTTTAAAAGCATCTAAGGAAGTGTATTTTGAAATGGATATGGACGATCCAAAAATGATGCTTGGTGCTTTGGCTATGATGAATATGAAAAACAAAACCTTAGAAGATTTGTATACCAAAGAAGAAATGGAGAAGCTAAATAAGTTTTTTAAAGATTCCTTAAAAATGAGTTTGTCTTTTTTTAGTAAGATGAAACCCATGCTGCTAGAGGCTTTGCTGTACCCACGTATGATGCCTTGCAAAACCACAAGTGGTATAGAAACAGAATTGATGGCACTTGCCAAAAAAGAAAAGAAAGAAATTAAGGGCTTTGAAACGATGGAATTTCAATCAGCAATATTTGATAGTATTCCCTATGAAGTACAAGCAAAAGATTTGTTAAAAGATATTGATAGTACCGAAAAATTTAAAGTATATTTTAATAAAATGCTTACGATTTATAAAAATCAAGAAATTGACAAACTGACACAAATGCTTGCCGATACAACTTTTAGCGGTGGCGAAAACGATGATGCGCTTTTAAAAAATAGAAATGAAAATTGGGTAAAGCAATTGAAAACAATTTTAAAAAACAATACTATTTTTATGGCTGTGGGTGCGGCTCATTTGTATGGCAAAGATGGGTTGATAACATTATTGAGAAATGAAGGGTATATGTTGCGGGGGATTGAAAATAAAAAATAGACGTTAATTTTCCTTGCTTTTTATTACTTCAATTTTATTTCCAATTGCAATATTCCCATTTTGTTGTTGCAAAACATTTTGCCCAAAATATATTTTATTATTTTTTGTGCGATAGGTTGCTAATGTTTTTAATGGCTCTTTTCCTTTTTCGCTATTTTGCTGGTTAATAGTTGTCATTACACAACGAGAACATGGTTTTACGCCTAAAAAGTTTAAATCGTTTATGGTAAACATTTCCATTTCATCTTCTATATGTGCATGCCCACCTATAAAAACTATATTTGGTCTAAAACGATTCATTGGAATTTGTACATCCAATTTTGCATTTAAATTATCGAGCGATGCCTGCCCAATCATCAGTATTGGATAGCCATCTGAAAAAGAAGTTACTTCATTATTTTTTGCATAACGTTTATCGACCAATCTCTTGGTATCATCTGGCATGTAAACCAGTTTGCAATTTATTTGCAACATTTCACTAAACCAATTGTTGCAAATGGTGGATACTTCTTCTGCTTCGCAAATATCATCCCAAACAGAAACCTGTATTTTGTTTTTTCCTTCGTTGTAAAATGGAATAGTGATACTTTGAGTTGGATTATTTTTATGCGTAACCACAATGCCTTCTGCTGTTTCGGCAGGTTGTAACAATGCCATTTGAGGGTGTGTACGTTGAGATAAAAATATATTTTTATCATCTACCAGCATCCATCTTCTATCGTGCTTAAAACCAGTGTTGGTAATTTCTACTGTTTCTTTTGCTATACCGCTCAATGATTTTATTGGGTAAATGTATAGTTCGCTTACTGTTAACATAGCACAAATTTATTCTTTATTATTGTGAAATTTGAAAGCATAAACAAATAAAATTTATTACATTCGATGCTGTAACAAATAATTATCACCATTAGAATATAACAGCATGAAAAAATTCTTCAAAAGATTTTTCCTTTTATTATTATTTGTATTTATTGCACTGCAATTTGTAAAGTCTAAAAAGAACGAATCTGCCGGCATAAGTGTAAACGATATTACTACAAAATATGCAGTGCCAACAGATGTGATGGCATCGCTTCAAACTAGCTGCTACGACTGCCACAGCAACAATACAAAATATCCATGGTACAATAATATACAACCAGTGTCGTGGTGGCTTGCAGGGCATATAGATGAAGGAAAAAGTAAATTGAATTTTAATGAATTTGCATCTTATCGAATAGGAAAGCAATATAAAAAGCTAGAAGAAATAAATGGAGAAATTGAAGATGGAGGCATGCCGCTTAGTTCGTACACACT
>JAYTGY010000116.1:0-7413 GCA_043733065.1 Ferruginibacter sp. | reverse complement strand
CTGCTCCAGAATTTAAAACACTTTGGGCGCCAATAGATGGCAGGGTTTTTAATTTGGCGGTGAAGTGGACTTTGTGAAAAATGTAAAATATTTTTCGAAAACCTTCATCCCCACTTCTTCAACAATCCCCTCGCCTCTGCTTTTATCCTTTCATCGTCTTGTACTTTATTGGGGAGTGCAAGTAAGTAATTTAATTGTGTAAAAGCTTTTAATTTTTCTCCATTGCGTTTATAAGCTTTGGCAAGCTCCAAATAATTTAAGCTAAAATTACTACTTAATGCTTTTGCTTTTTCGTAGCAGCTAATAGAACTTGCAATTGAAGAAGCTGGTAGTGCACCGTAAATTATTTTGGCAGCAGTTCTTTCAAAGCCATTAAGATCGCTTACTTCGTAATGCCACTTACCTAAAATATGCCATGCTTTAAAATTTTTCGGATTTACTGCTATTGCTTTTTCCACATATGCTTTCAATTCTTTTACAGAGGCTATCTTTTCTTTGCCACTTTTTAATAATACAATTCTGCCTACAGCTATTGCCATGGCTACATTTGCATCATCACTTTCTGGATATAATTTGTACGCCGTTTTTGCATAAATAAGCGCTACTTTAAAGTAATCATCACGGGTTTTATTATTGGGTTCTCTATTGCCAATGCTACTACACAACTCTGCACATTTAGTGAGCGCATGAATATTATTTGGTTGTATTTTTAATGCTTCTTTAAATTTTATAAAAGCTGCTTTTTCATCGGGCACAATTTCTAATCTATCAGCATCTTTTATTATCGCATTTATGTCTTGCGAAAAACTGTTTATAGTGATAAGAATGAAAAATAAAAATATGGATAACAACTTCATCAATAAAACGATTTTGTATGAATATTAGATTATTGTAAAGAGGTGTCAGCTTTTGTACTTTCTTCAAATTTGATAGTCGGTAATCAAATCTGATACCTCTACGAACTAAACGATTTTGAATAAGTAACACCTACACTTCCGGTAAAGTTACTTATAGGAGGATTTATTTTATCAATAGAAATGTTAATTGTTGTAATCCGATTATCCAAGTCGTAAATATCAACAGCAATATGTTGTGCCAAGGTTTCTAACAAACGCTCAGGTATGGCAAATCTATTTTTTATGATAGTATAAACATTTACATAATTAATAGTGTCGTTTAATGCTATTACTTTTTCTGGGTCATTAAAATGTATTGAAACAGATACTTCAAAATCTGTTCCAATTATGCCTTCTTCATCATGCACACCATGATGAGCAAAGAATTTTAGTTTATTTAAATGTATGGTAAACATTAGTGCAATCCTTTTTCGCTGAGGTAACGCTCTGCATCTAGCGCAGCCATGCAACCGCTACCAGCTGCAGTTACCGCTTGTCTATAAATTTTATCTTGCACATCGCCAGAGGCAAATACGCCTTCTATATTTGTTTTAGATGTACCAGGTGTGGTAATTAAATAACCTGCATCATCCATATTTAAAAAGCCTTTAAAAATATCGCTGTTGGGTTTATGACCAATGGCTACAAAAAATGCACTTACGGGTATCTCTGTTTTTTCTTTTGTTTCGTTGTTTACAATTCTAACTGCTTCTACTTTTTTATCGCCTAAAATTTCATCTGTTTCGCTATGCCAATACACTTTTATATTTGGCGTAGCCAGTACTCTATCTTGCATTATTTTACTAGCTCGCATTTCGCCTTTGCGTACAATCATGTGTACCGTACTACATATTTTTGATAAATACAACGCTTCTTCTGCAGCTGTATCGCCTGCGCCTACTATGGCAGCTTCTTTTCCTTTAAAGAAAAAACCATCGCATACTGCACATGCGCTTACGCCATATCCGTTAAGTCTTTGCTCACTTTCTATACCAAGCCATTTTGCAGAAGCACCTGTACTTATGATTACCGCATCTGCTTCTATCCATTTTTCTTCATCTATTTCTACACGTAATGGTCTGGTAGAAAAATCTACTTTTGTAGCAAGACCATAGCGAATATCTGTACCCATTCGCTTGGCTTGTTTTTCAAAATGCTCCATCATTTCAGGGCCTTGTATGCCATCTGGATATCCTGGATAGTTTTCTACTTCTGTAGTAATGGTTAATTGCCCACCTGGCTGTATGCCTTGATACAACAAGGGTTTCATGTTTGCACGTGCGGCATAAATTGCTGCTGTATATCCTGCAGGCCCCGATCCTATTATTAAACAACTTACTTTTTCTACTGCTGTATTTTCCATTTTATCTTTCTATATTTTTCTGAAATTAACTAATTAAAATTTATTGAGCAATAATGGTTTTGTATTTTACCGCATAGCCACAAAATGCCCCTAGTGCGCCGTTAGAAATATTACCTAATACTTTATTTGGCTGCGCAAATGGATTGCCAATACTTTGAAATGCAAATTCCCAAGTGTTCCAAAAATTATATGTTTGTCTGTTAATGTTGCACCACTTTAAACTAATAGTATCGCCTTTATTAAAAAAATTATTATCGCCACTTGGTTTGTTGTTTCTATCTATACCCTGTGGTATTTGTGAATTGAAACTTTGCCCATCTATTATTTGATCATCAAAAACAGAATTTTCGCCTGGGAAATATTGCTCACTATTTTTCTTTGTAAAATACCTGCCGCTATTTCCTAAACCTATTGGGTCAGTGGCTCTAAAATATAAATTTCGTTTTAGCGTATCATCACTAAATGGCACTGGCTTTACCCAAATGGAATCTAGTTTTAAATCATTGTTTGGTATAAATGTATTGGCGTTATACTCCTGCCCTTCTGATATAATTTTTAAAGTATATCCTTTATTGAGTTGTCCCATAAACATAGTTGTAGGGTTTAACAAATCGTTGCTATAAAAATAAGCGGTAAGGCCAGGAGCAAGTTGCAAGGTATATTCTTTAAGCTTATGAGTAAGTACACCATTGCTCACATACACATCTGCATTATGCACAAAAGCATTTGCCAATATTTGCGCATTTATATTACTAAAGAAACCCAAGCTTTTTGTGAGCACTACTATTGGTGGTTGTCCATCTTCAATTTGTCCATCAACCACCAATACTGGGTCTGCAGATTTTAAATTTAAGTCCACATTTTTTTCGCAGGAAGTAAATAATATTACCAAAAACGCTATCACACAATTCCTCATATTTTATCTTTTATTTTCTCAATAAGATTCGCAAAATTAAGCTAAATGGATTTATGATACAGTCAAATAAATATGCATTTTATATTCTTTATTCAATCTGAAATTTATATTAATTGTCCACATTTTTTAAATTATACATTATAAATAAATTAGATATAAAAATATTTCCCTACTTTTATTTTGTAATTATTAGTACCCGCTTAATTACATCTTACTTCTTCTGCTGCGTATTTTTTACATTACTAAAATACTTTTGCTATGCAACAGCAAACTTTGACTGCTTTATTGGCATCAATAACGGGCAATATTTATGCATCTAATATCGACGAAGAACAGCAACTAGACAGCCTTCAAGAGCAATTGGCCCAAACATTACAACACCAAGATATCAGTTCCGTTAACAACCAAAAGTTTTCTTTTGAGTCATCTGACTTTTTCTTTAGCCAAAATATAAAAGGCAATAGGTTAGAAAAAATAGATGAGAAAGTAAAAATGGTATTGGAAAATAAATTCACCAACGACTTAAAAGTTTTTATACGTGATACATCCATACGCTCGCAACAAGTAGCAGGCAGCATACCCGATTGGGCAGGCGGAGCAAGGATTTTACGAACATTTGGCCCTTTCTTTGGCAGAGATGGAAGACCACGTTGGTTTGATTTTTTTAAAGTAGAAAAATTGGTAGCGTTATATTTTAATGGGCATGCAGAACCAGCCATGTTGTTTAAAGCTGTATTTAATGTAAGGAGAATTATTGGTCCAATACAACCACCAGAACTTACCAAACTATATACCTTGCTGCCTGGCAGTGTTTGGATAAATGCAAAACTGCTGAACAATACTGCACCTCCAAATCGTTATTGTGGTATTCGTGTAAAAGGCGGCACCATTACAATAAGCGAAATGCCTCAACTGGTAACAAATCATTTAAGTATTGCACCCAATACGAATGTGCAAGTATCGCTAACCATGGAGCAACCATTGCCAGATACTGCTACAGCAACCGATGAACATGGTGCAGATGCAAGGGCTTTAAAAATGAAATTGCCTACCAATTGGAAATTTTCTTTTACGGCTACAACGCATAATACATCTGAGTTAGATGGCATGCAATGGGTTATTTATGGGCAAGAAGGTCGCAATGAATGGTCGGGCAATCAGAATAATTTATACGACCCAACAACCAATCGTTTACTCATTCCATTTAAAATAAACGAACCCAATTTTTCTGTAAAGCAATGTTTATCTCCTTTTGAAACATTATCTGGCGAAGCCGACATAAAAAATATTTGGTGGGGCATACCAACCGCTGTTATTGATACAAACTTAACGGTAGAAGCCGATGGAAACGGTGCAGTACTTATGTTGTTGGATAAAGGACTTAGTTGTATAAGAAATGCCGTGCAGGGTTCAGATACTTTTTTGCCCAATCCCTTGCTGATAGCAGAACCTGGGCGTATTGGTATTACCGATTTAAAAAGCGATGCACTGGGTAGTACACAAAGAATTAATCTTTGGAAAGATGACATTAATCCTCATGGCACAGCCGTAGAATTTACATTTTTAAAACAAGCTATTTTTATTTACAACAGTCTTAGCAAAGGCGATGAAGTAATATTTACCACTTGCGATGCTGATGTGCAAACAGACAGACCGATAAAAGTAAATGGCGAAGCACTAAAAGTAAATACTAAAAATAGTGTGGCATTATTTGCAGCCAATGCAAAAAATAAAATAGCCATGTTGTATGATGATAATATTATTTTTGATAATACCAATCCAGCTATGCTTGCTGCGGTTGCACCAAGGGTAAAACCCATTGCGTTGGCTTTAGAAAATGCATTGTTTACTACCACACCTGTAAACGGATGCTTGCTTGTAGCAAATTGTACCGATGATTGGATGAAAGCCATACATGCAAAAGTATTTTTAACGGTAGGGCTTTATGCATACTTGCCTACCCTACCCGACCCTTACGCTGCCAATATTAATTTACTTAAACGACAATACGAAAACGCCAATGGCGCTGTGGGTGCTGCCAATCAAAATATTTGGCTGTGGTTGGTATGCCGCATCAGCAGCAAGCCTAGCGCAGATCCTGCTAGTATAGAAAAAGGTTTTGATGCGGTAAAAACATCTTTTCATTTTGGAAATTTACCTTTTGATGATGAAGAGACTACAGACAATATTGCAAGTGAAGATACGAATAAAGCCATTTTACACGCTACCACTTTGCGTTCTAAGGTTGGTGCAAATATGTTAAGTTCACAAAACGTACGAGCAGCTATGTTTAATGTGCCAGAGGGAGAATCTGGTAGTGAAGAAATAAAAGCGATGATGATGGCAGCTGCACCACATCGTAGAAATTATGAAAAAGAATGGGACGATACTTTTGGCAATCAACTTACAGATGCTTTTGCATTATTGGATGTAAGTAGCAATGCAAACCAAATGGGCATAAGCTTTGGCATGTTTGGTAAACGTAGAATGGAGATGATGCAAACCGCTACCATTGCGGCTGTAAATACAGATACAACAATAAACAATGCCTTGCCATTTATGGTACAAAATATGTCGGTGTTGGCAAATGCATTTAATGTAAGAGCATTCACATTACCACAAGTAGCTTGGGAACCAGTGTTTAATTTATCCGCTCCTGTGGATGCAATGGATCCTGATTTGTTGTTTAATTATTATCCCAATGATGGTGGCCCTACAAGAATATTTAATGCATCTTTAAAACCTGTGCCACTTGCACCAATACCTGTTACAGATTTTTTATTAAAAGAATTTTTAGCTTCGCCAACATCTAGCACCATTACAAATTTTACATTGCCATTTGGAATGCGAGCATTGGCAGGGTTTTCATTAACTGGTAATGAAACCATCAAGCCAAATTTTTTATCTAATAGGCCAAATTTTAATTCACTAAAAGGTGGGTATCAATTTTCGATTGTGTCTGGCAACCATGGTAAAAAGCCGCCATCGTTCCCTGAAATGCACGATAGCCCAATGCTGCCAGGTTTTACGGCACAAATGCCTAATATTTTAAAACTCGATGGCACGCCAAATGGCACAAGCAATTTAGCAGAGCAACCAACCATTATTTTCAACAATGAGTTTTTTAATTTATCTAAAGAGCGTGGTGTGCCTGTAAGCCGCATGGATATTAGTGGTTACGGTGCAAACATGTTTAGCAATTGGGTGAGTCCATCGGCAGTATTTGCCGCCACAAGCCAAGCAAGATTTGATATTATGCATGGGCGTACTGCGCATGAAGTAGTACAAGTAAAATCAATTTTGTATCCGTGGGGAATAAGAGTAGTAAGAACAATCACATTGAAAAGAGAAAACAGCGGATATATTTATAGACAAGATAGTGGCTGGCAAGCGGAGTCTGACGGGCTGTTTGATTTTAGGTACAAAATAAATGACAACGACCCTGATTTTGTAACACCATTTATTTTTCATCCTGGTGTAGTAAGAGGATTGTTTAACATTAGAAATATAACCATAGACCCAACCATAGACCCTTTTAAATTAGGATTGGCAGAATGCAGAGCCGTATTTTTTGATGCAGATGTAGAGATAGAAAATATAGTACAAGGCAAAATTACTTTAAAAGATAAAGAAGGAAATGAACATACAAGTTGTGTGGTATCTAAAAGAATATTGGGTTATGTACAACTAACACCATCAGGTGAACCGATTTCTGTTGATCAATTTAAAAATTTACTAAACATACAAAACGGTTCTATCGGAGGTACCATCGATTGTCAAGTGGATATAAACCAGAGCAATCAAAACATGCGCATAAATCGTTTTGATGTGAGCCCATCTGTAGATGCTGCAAACAAAACGATTTTTGTTGTTGCCGCCAGAGGAAATGTGGTGTTGCCCAAAGATGGCAGCTGGACAATTGTACAACACAGTACTGGTTCAGGAGAAGTTACGCCACTACAAGAAGGGCTCACCGTGCCGCTTATACGAGAAGGCGAATGGATTGCAAAAAAAGTAATTGATGTACTAGCGGCAAAAGATAAGCTTATTAGAATGGCGCATCCTGCAGAGTTGCTTCGCAGTGTAACTTCAGGCACCATTAACTTTGGCATACTTCAAAATATGGGTACACAAAAAGCTTTGTTTCTTACACCATCATTCAAAAATTTAGAACAAACATTGTTAAGTAAAACGCCTCCACTCTTTGCAGATGCATATCGTATGATGACGGGTAAAGG
>JAYTGY010000115.1:0-3945 GCA_043733065.1 Ferruginibacter sp. | reverse complement strand
TGTGATGCCTGCATCTTCTGCAATTTTTGCGATTAATTCTGCTTTGTTCATAATGAGTTTTTTGAATAATTTATAGTAGGGCAAATATAGAAGGTTTTTAATACCAACAAAATTTTTTTAATTATTTTTTTTAACTAAATATGGCTACAAGCCCCTGCACACATGTATTACAGGCATACATTATGTTGTTAAAAAAAATTAAACAAAAAGGCAATGCCTAGCAAATTCAATACAGTAAAGGGTTTCATGTTTTTTATACTAAAAAAACTACTGGTAGAAAGGATTTGAGGGTACTCTATTTGTTAGGAAAAAAGTAAAAAATGGTTTTGCACAATTAGTCCACAATTTGCATTACTGAGCGAAAAGCGATGAATTTATCGCCCCAATTGGCAAAAGAGCGATTTCTCATTTCGGTAGCAAATTTTTCAATATATAAATTATAGAGCGCTTTGCTTTCTGCAAAATATTGAATGGCGTATGTTGGCCCTTCTACTTCGTCCACTTCTAGTAAGCGCAAAATTTTAAAATCGGAGAAACATTCTGTTTGCATCACATCAGGCACATGTGTTTCTTTAAGCCATTGCAACCATTCGTTGTGTATGCTGTAGTGTACTTTTATGGTAACGTTATAGAGTATCATATTACAATTTTATGTCCAAAAAAATTGGGCAATGATCACTATGTTTTACATCGGGTAAAATGGCTGCCGCTTTCAGCTGTTTTTCTAACGGAGTAGTTACTGAAATATAATCTATACGCCAACCTTTGTTGTTTAGTCGTACACTTGGAAAACGCTGGCTCCACCAACTATAATGATGTGGCTCTTTGTTAAAAGCCCTGAAAGTATCTATCCATCCGCTACCTAAGAATTTTGTCATCCATTCCCTTTCTTCCGGTAAAAAGCCAGATGACTTTTTATTTCCCTTTGGGTCGTGAATATCAATTTCATTGTGTGCAATATTATAATCGCCACACAAAATAATTTTTGGATTTTTCTTTTTTAATTCATCTAAGTATTGCTGCATTTCTGCTAGCCAAACATATTTATACGTTTGTCTTTCATCGCCACTTGTACCACTCGGAAAGTATGCATTTATCAATCTTACATCGCCAAATTGCAATTGAATTACACGTCCTTCAAAATCGCTCATTTCGTGCCCTGTACCTATGATTACTTTATCGGGTTTTATTTTTGTAAAAATAGCTACGCTGCTATACCCTTTTTTTTGTGCACTAAACCAGTGATGGTGAAATCCTAAATCTTCCAGCTCTTTCACATCAATATCTGTAAATGCAGCTTTGGTTTCTTGTATGCAAATAACATCGGCAGGGTTAGTTTTTAGCCAATCTATAAAACCTTTTTTAATAGCTGCACGTATGCCGTTTAGGTTGTAGGAGATGATGCGCATGAATTGTGATATATTATCAGTTATGGCTTATAAATAGATTGTAATGGTAGCTGTATAGAAAGTAATTTCAATTCAATTACCTCTTCCAATTTTGTAAAAATAGCAGCCTGCCATTCACCGTTTTCTTCTTTACTAAAACAATGCACAGAAAAAACTTCAGGCTCTACCAGAATGTAATATTGTAAAGAAGCAATTTTTTGGTATTGAATAAATTTATCTACAGTATCATATTTTCTTGTGCTGTCGCTTAGCACTTCTATTATCAATGAAGGATGTTGTTTTATATATTTATTTTCGTGGTCAGATTCATTACTAGTTATGAAAACATCAGGATAGGTATAATATTCCTCTCCTTGTATTTTACATTTTACATTTTCAAAATAAATTTTCTCTGTAGATTTTTTGAGTACATTTCTTAGATAGAAATAAAGATTTCCAACTATCTCATTGTGCAAATCAGATGTTCCAGACATATCGTATAATTGACCATTAATAAATTCGTGGCGAATGTCAGATGCTTCATCCAACAAAATATATTCATCTACCGTATAAATTTTATCATCTATTGCTTGCATCATAAAATTTCTTTTGTCAAATTTACATATTTATATAGTTTATTCCAATATTGGCCTCAACCATCTTTCCATTTCATCTTTGGTCATTTTTTTACGTGCCGTATAATCATCAAATTGGTCTTTTTCTATTTTACCTACACCAAAATATTTGCTTTGTGGGTGTGCAAAATACCAACCACAAACCGACGATGCAGGATACATAGCCAACGACTCTGTTAAATGAATACCTGTAGCTTCTTCGCCTCCAAGCAGTTCAAATAATTTGTATTTTTCTGTATGGTCTGGGCAAGCGGGGTAACCCGGTGCAGGACGAATGCCACTGTATTCTTCTTTTATCAATTGCTCATTGGTAAGTTGCTCATCTTTTTCATAACCCCAATATTCTGTTCTTGTTTTTTTGTGTAGCACTTCCGCAAATGCCTCTGCAAATCTATCCGCCAATGCTTGCAAAATTATTTTGTTGTAATCGTCTTGTGCATCATCAAATTTTTTGATGTGGGGTTCAATACCTTCAATGGTTACACTAAACGAACCCAAATAATCTTTTTTAGGGGAAATAAAATCTGCCAATGATAAATTCGGCTGCCCTTCCGCCTTTTTAATTTGTTGTCTCAAAAATTCAAGATGAATGTTTTTGTTTATAGTAACCGTATCATGCGCAGTTCTCTCTGCCTCCCAAAACCCAATCACCCCCTTTGCATTCAACCATTTTTCATCTATAATTTGTTTCAATAAAACTTTTGCATCGTTGTATAATTCTGTAGCTTGTTTGCCTACAACTTCATCTGTTAATATTTGCGGAAACTTACCGTGTAACTCCCATGCAATAAAAAATGGTTGCCAATCTATATACTCCGCAATCTCTGCTAAATCATACGTGTTAAAAATCTTTGTACCCGTAAATGTTGGTGGCACAGGTGAATAAGTTTCCCAATCTATTTTTGCACCATTGTTTTTTGCATCCGCATATTTTTGATATTGCTTAAAAGTTTTTTTATTGGCAAAATCGGTTTTTAGTATTTCGTATTCTTTTTCTATGTTGCTTAAAAAATCTGTTTTGGTTTCTTTGTTAAGCAAACTACCCGCCACGGTTACGCTACGACTCGCATCTAACACATGCACTACGCCATGCTCGTACTCAGGTGCTATCTTAACCGCTGTGTGCATACGACTTGTAGTAGCCCCACCAATCAATAATGGAATATCCATTTTCAACCTCGTCATTTCTTTTCCAATGTGTACCATTTCATCAAGCGATGGCGTAATCAATCCACTCAAACCAATAATATCCACATTGTGTTTTTTTGCTTCGCTCAAAATTTTATCTGCCGAAACCATCACGCCCAAATCAATAATATCATAACCATTACAACCCAACACTACACCCACAATATTTTTTCCAATATCATGCACATCGCCTTTTACGGTTGCCAATAATATTTTTGCTGCACCTGCACTTTCTTCATTTATTGTACCTGCTGCTAAATGCGCATTTTTTCTGTCTTCTTTTTCTTGCTCAATAAATGGTGTAAGTACTGCTACGGCTTTCTTCATCACCCTCGCACTTTTTACTACCTGTGGCAAAAACATTTTTCCTGCACCAAACAAATCACCCACTATATTCATACCATCCATCAGTGGGCCTTCTATCACTTCTAGCGGACGAGGGTATTTCAATCTAGCCTCTTCTGTATCTGCATCTATATAATCTGTAATACCATTTACGAGCGAGTGTGCTAGTCTTTTTTCTACCGCTTCATCTCTCCACTTTTCATCTTTTACAATTTCTTTTCCTTTGGCTTTTACGGTTTCTGCAAAATTTATTAATGCCTCTGTTGCCTCGTTGTTATCATTATTTTTATTAAGCAATACATCTTCGCACAATTGTTTTAGAGTTGGTTCTATTTCATCATAAATAACCAACTGCCCTGCGTTTACAATACCCATATCCATACCCGCTT
>JAYTGY010000114.1:0-5401 GCA_043733065.1 Ferruginibacter sp. | reverse complement strand
AATTCTTCTATTGATCAAGTGTTGGATACAAAACAAAAACAATTTTTAGCTGATGCAGGCGATAGTATTCGTACTGCATATTATCAAAATGCAGTGAGGGATACTTTTGCTGTTGGGAAAATACTATATAAAAAAATTGATTCATTGTACGGTACCGTTACTTTTCCTGATGTATTTGTACAATCCAATAATGTTTTAGATGCGCTGTATTCTTTATCGTTCACATTTGTAGGTGCTGGTAAAGGAAATTACACACAACTGCTCAATGCCACCAATGGTAAGGCTTTTCAATGGGTTGTACCACTAAACTCATTGCCACAAGGCGATTGGGAACCAGTAACTTTATTGGTAACACCAAAAAAATTACAAGTGTTTACAGCGGGCACGGAGTATTTGTTAAACTCAAATACAAAAATAAAATCAGAAGTTGCCATGAGCAATTATGATGTAAATCTATTTTCGGCAAAAGATAAAAAAGACAATACAGGCTTGGCTGCAAAATTTCAATTGCAAAACGATAATAAATCGCTCCATATTTTTAAAAAACAATTTGCTTTACAAACCAATGTTGGTTACGAATTTGTACAAGCTCGTTTTAAAGCCATAGAAAGACTACGCAATATTGAATTTTTAAGAGATTGGAGTTTGCCTTTTGATTTAACACCAGCAGATGAACACATCAGCAATGCTTCAGCAAAATTGTTGTACGGCAAAGCCAATACATTTGAGTATAATATTGCAAACTACAACAGAACAGATGGCTACAATGGCTTTAGGCAAGCCTTTGCGCAACATATAAATAAAAATAATTTTAATGTAACAACCCATATTAGCTTCACCAATTTTAATGCAAGTTTGCAAAAAGGAAACTTCTTTCGCCCAACCATTGATGCCAATAAAACATTTTCAAAACTTAAAAATATACAAACGGGATTTAAATATTTAGGCGAATTTGATAAGCTCACAGATAAAATTGCTGATACATTAAATTTTAGCAGCTTTGGTTTTAATGTATATGAATGGTATGTGCGTTCCAATCAAACTAAATTAAATAAATGGGGGCTTTCGTTTACCAAAAGAAAAGATTTGCAACCCAAAAAAACAAGTTTACAACCTGCCAGCAAAAGTGATAATTACAGTATTTTTTCGGAAATCATGAGCAATGAGCACCACAAATTTCGTTTTACTGGCACGTACAGAAAATTATCTATATTAGATAGCAGCATTAGCAAACAAAAAGAAGATAGAAGTATTTTGGGCAGAGTAGAATATTTTGTAAATGAGTTTAAAGGATTTGTAAACGGGAGTGTATTATATGAAGTTGGAAGTGGGCAAGAGCAAAAAAGAGAATATGCTTATGTGGAAGTGCCTGCTGGGCAAGGTTTGTATACATGGATAGATTATAACAACAATAATATTCCTGAGTTAAACGAATTTGAAGAAGCCATTTTTCCTGACCAAAGAAAGTATATCAGAATTTTTACTCCGAGCAATCAATATGTAAAAGCAAATTATTTGCAGTTAAATTATAGTGTAGATTTGGACCCAAAAGCCATCTTGAATCCATTAAATGATAAAGGGCTAAGAAAAATATTATTGCGCAGTAGTACCAGTTCATCTTTGCAAATAAGTAAAAAAGAATTATCGCAAAACGATTTTTTGTTTAATCCTTTTGGACAAAAATTGGTGGATACAACATTAATTTCTTTGAATACATTTTTTTCGAATACTTATTTTTACAATCGCACAAGTGCAAAATTTGGGCTAGAGTTTACTCATTTTAAAAACGCATCAAAATCTATTCTATCTTATGGTTTTGAAAGCAGAAGCTTACGCACCATACAAGGCCGCATACGTGCAAGCATAAAAAGAAACTTAACATCTACCATTGTATTTAAACAATCTAAAAATGTGCTTTCTACACAAGCTGCCAAGTTTGAAAACAGAAATTACAATGTATTGCAAAATACTATAGAGCCAAGCCTAACTTACGTTTACAAATCAAATCTTCGTGCAAGTATTGGCTATAGCTTTTCGCAAAAGCAAAATAAAATAGATTCTATGGAGCGTGCCATAAACAATGCACTTACTGCAGAAGTTAAATACAATATTCTTTCAGGCACAAGTATCAATATGAAATTTACATACAACAATATCGATTTTAAAGCTTCCACTGCCGCAAAAAATTCTACGGTTGGTTATTTATTATTAGATGGTTTATTGCCTGGTAAAAATTATTTGTGGAGCTCGGAAGTTACAAAACGCTTGGGCAGCAGCACCGAAATAAGTTTTCAATACGAGGGTAGAAAATCTTCCACATCCTCTACAATTCATACTGGTAGAGGATCTCTCAGGCTTTTATTTTAGCAAAAAAAAAGCAGCAAATAAATTTGCCGCTTTTTAGTGTGTGTGTCTAAATCATTAACCAAAAAGGCCACCCTTTTTTAATTCTTTGTAACTTTCGCCTACTTTAAAGCCATTGTTATACACTTCAATTTTATAATTGCCTTTCAAGAAATCAGAATTTTGTTTCCAATCTATACTTACAGACTGGCGTTTATTTTGTGTATAGTTCACTTCTACTTTTTGAGTAAAAGGAATTTCAACACCAGTTCTATCACTAAATTTTCCTGAGCCAAGTGCTTCTACAGCTACGGGTGTACCATCAGGAGCAGTAATGCAAACATACACTTGCTTCGTCCCGCTTTTTGTAATCATGTTTTCATCAAGGTCAAAACTAATGCGCAGTTTATCTACTTTTTTAGCGGTAGATGTTGTTTTTTCCTTTCCATTTCTTTTTTCCTTAATACCAACAATATTAAAGTTAGATGCATGCAATGTCGTACCCACATCAATCACATTTTCTTTTTGTTTAATTACAAGTGTAGATGAATCATAGTCTCTTCTAATTCTATCTCTTTGTTGGGTTACAACAGCTTTTTCAGTAATCAATTGTGTTTTTTGCTCAGTAAGCAATGCTACTTGTTCTTTGTAGCCTTCAATATCGCCTCTCAACGATACAATCAATCTTCTAGCCTCTGCCAAATCTCCAGACGTTGCATTTGTATTACTTAGTATTTGCTTTATTTTTGCTCTTTTTTCAGCAATTTCCCTGTCTTTTGCAGTAATGGTGCTATCTTTCTTTGCGTTGCCAGTTTTCAATTCATCGTATCGCATTGCAGCATCTTCCAATTCTTTTTGAAGTTGGTCACGCTGAGTAGCAGTGTTAGTCACCAAAGTTTCCTTTTGTTCAAGTGTTTCTTTCACTTTATTTTTATCGTAAATGATATAACCCCAAGTACCTAAAAGTGCTACTAACAAGCTACCAATGAGTACTGCACGCAGGTTGTTTTTTTCTTTTGGAGCCACTACGCCTGTGTTTATAGTTGGTTGTCCAGTTTCTGGATAGTTTTCGAATGCCATAATATGTCGTTTTAAAATATTAAAATTAAAATTCTGAGAAAAAGGTAAAGTTTAATGCAATATTTTCGTGTTTTAATTTATTCTATAGCATATTTACGAATACTATGCCAAACATGGAAAAATGAATTGTTAAACCTGCGCCAAGATATAAAATTTGTGTATGAGTGTTGAAAAAATTATCGGAAACTGGAAAAAAAAGACCTTCAAACCTGTGTATTGGTTAGAGGGCGAAGAGGAATATTATATAGACCAGGTAATGGATTATGCCGAGCATCATTTATTGCCAGAGGCAGAAGCCGAGTTTAACCTCACCATTTTTTATGGCCGAGATGCAGATTGGGCGCAGGTTATAAACGCATGCAGGCGTTACCCAATGTTTGCCGAAAAACAGGTAGTGTTGCTTAAAGAAGCTCAGCACATGAAAGAAATAGATAAACTTGAAGGATATATAGCATCACCCTTACCCACCACTATATTCGTAGTAGGTTATAAAGCCAAAGGTGTGGATAAAAGAACCAAGCTGTACAAAATTTTACAAACAAATGCCGAAGTATTAACCACAAAAAAAATAGCCGAAGGCAAAATGCAAGAGTGGATTATTGAGCTGGCAAAGGCAAAAGGCTATACCATACAACCAAAATCGGCATCACTTTTAGAAGAACATACAGGCAATGATTTAAGTAGAATTGCAAATGAAATAGACAAACTTTCTGTAAATCTTCAACATAAAAAAACGATAGACGAAGATGATATAGAAAAGTACATTGGCATAAGCAAAGAGTACAATGTATTTGAATTGCAAGCCGCCATTGCAAAAAAAGATTTGGCACGCTCTATAAAAATTATAAATTATTTTGAAGCCAATCCCAAAGCCGCTGCCATACAAATGGTATTGCCAGCTTTGTATGCATACTTCAGTAAAATTTATGCCGTGTATGGTATGAACGATAAAAGCGATGCAGCACTAAAACCATTGTTTTATTTTAATCCCATTTCTTTATCGCAAGCAAAAGATGCCATGAAAAATTATGGTTACCCAGGCATAGAAAAAATGTTGTTGCTCATGCACCATTACGATCTTAAAAGCAAAGGAGTTGGAGATAACGGCACATCTGGCGCAATGCTCATGAAAGAAATGGTGGTAAAAATGATGCTGACGGATAATTGATATTTTTTTGTTTACCAGCATTGGTTTTTCATAGCATCAGCGTTGTGTCACTCACTTCATCTGAATACCATTTTTCATCTTTTATTATGCATTAGATTAACTAAAATTAAAAAATAAATTGCACAATCGAATACCTAATCCTTTAGTGCTCCCTCTTCACTTGTGGAGAGAGTAAGGGTGAGGATAAATAAAAATGACGACCATAAAAAGAACCAATTCAGCAGATAACGACTTTCAAAACTTGGTCGTAAAACTCGATAAAGATTTAGCTATACGAGATGGCTATGAACATGCATTTTATGCACAATTTAATAAAACAATAAACATAAAAAATGTAGTAGTTGCATATATACATGAAGAAGCAGTTGGTTGTGGCGCATTTAAAGAATACGATACCAATACTGTAGAAATAAAAAGAATGTTTGTACAGCCATCCTTTCGTGGAAAGGGAATAGCACAAAAGGTTTTAGCCGAATTAGAATTATGGTCTAAAGAAAATAATTTCAATGCTTGCATATTAGAAACAGGCAAAAAACAGCCAGAAGCTATTGGGCTTTATACAAAAGCGGGATACACTTTTATTCCTAATTATGGGCAGTATGAGGGTGTGGGAAATAGTGTGTGTATGATGAAGTTAATAATAGACTAAAATCTTTTAATTATGACTTGGGCTTGTTTTTTAACTAATTGAAAGTTAATGCAAAAAATATAGTATACATAATCAAATATGTGTTAATTTTAATTAAGGAGTTTTTAATTAACAATCATCATTATATTTACAGTAATTATAGTAATTAAATTATTACAATT
>JAYTGY010000113.1:0-17099 GCA_043733065.1 Ferruginibacter sp. | reverse complement strand
GACATACTACCTTCTGCTAAATCTTCTATTGGGCTGTAATGTAATACTTGATTAAATGCAATTTTAGAATTTGAAAATGTTGTAGAAAAACCAACTAATGTATAAACGCTTCGGCTAGCTTCTTTACCTAATGGAAATTCAAATTCTATTAATGGGGAAAAGCCATTCATTCCATTTTTACTTTTCCAAACTAAAAATTGAGTCATTATTTCTAAAGTGGGATTATCAAATGTTCCTTTAGCACCAAGATGTAATCCAACAACTTTTGAAAGCCCTGTCATGAACTGAATATCATATTCTGTATTTTTTTCTTCATCATTCTTTGTAGGTAAAACTGCTGCTCTCAGGTTATATGTGCCTACATTTAATGGCATACCCATGTGTGTAAAAAATGGCATTGGCAACATTTCGTCATTTTGCATATCTTTCATTTCATTGATATCAGGATGTTTAACAACTGCTGTATCCATTAGCATTTTTGGCATTTGCTGACCATATCCTAAAAAACTATTAACACCTATGATTATGATTAAAATATTTTTTTTAATGTACCATAATGAACTGAATTTATATTTTTTCATCTTACTTTTTTTAATAGTGAAATAATTTTCACAATAAATAGTAAGCTAGTTATTCTATTGATGTATCTATTACACAATTAATAAAAAGGTTTACATCATTCACAGATTTGAAATAATATTGTTTATTATATCTTCACAGCAATATTATCAACAAAATATATTTATACTTTTCCAAAAATTATTTTTAAAATTAATTAAAATTTATACCACTGCTAATAAGTTTTTATTGGCAACATTTTTTTACAAATAATTTTTTAAAAAGCCATTTAAATATGTTAGTTATTTTTTTCATTTTGTAACATTAAAAAAACTGTATTCAAATTTTACCATAAAACCATTAGCTGCAGTACGACTCATTGTACTATACAATTGTTTGCGGTAAGCCAAGTCTATTCTAGCTTGGCTAAGAATAATAAATTGTAAAGAAGGTACAACATCTAAATAAGATTTTCCATTCTGATTCAACGTTTGTCCTAAAAATTCACACATCAAGTTTATGTTCGTTTGTTTTAAACTTGTATATTTTTTAGGATACATTAATTTACCTATAGATAATGTGTAGTTGGTAGCATTATTACTTAGCGTTGTAGGAAATTTATTATCAGCTAAATTATTTAAGGCTTTCTCAAAACTTAATGACGAACTTACCGCTACTTTATTTACCAATTTTGTAGCTACAAAACCAAATTCATAGCCTGTGTTATGCCCCATTGTTTCTATTTCTTCTTGATGTATATCTGCATTATTTATACTGTAACGCCCATAAGCCGCCATTCTAAAATGTTTGTGTATATCATCGTTACTAAAAAAACGATATTTTGCATACACGCTACCGCCTTCGGTTTTTAAACCTCCTGTGGTTCTATTGCTATGAAAACTTTGCAAATGAAACATCCATTTTTGTGTAGCGCCCCACATTATTTCGGGCATTATATGATAATTTAATGTACCGTCTTTCTCAAACATAAAACTATTCATAGCCCTCACTCCTATTGCACCTGTGGGCATATTGCTTGCAGGCTCGGTCATTACAAAAAGTTCTTGTGCTTTTATTTGTAATGATGAACTCAACAAAATAAATAGAAAATATTTTTTCATTTTAAATTGTTTTCAGGTGAAAAACGTTTTCACTACTTTTATTATAGGTTAGATATTTAGTATAATTTTTTTCAAGTTTTTTATACTCTTTTGCAGTTACATAACCTTTATCCAACACTTTTACTTTTGCCAATCCATTTAAAGTTTGAGTCTTAGTATCAATAAAAATATAATTATCAATTTGCTTATTATCTTCTATACTTTGATTTGCAAAATTTAAAGAAAGCTCCATCGAACCAACAAAAAAACCTGCCTTTTCTACTTTATCTTTAAAAGTTTTTGGCGTAAGTTTATTATCTGCTTTTAAGGTAACTACAAATAAATTTTTATTTAAATCTATATCTACTTTTTCTACCTCGGTTATTGTTTTCAATTGCTTATTTATTGCATTGCTACACATAGAGCAGGTAAGCCCTGTAGCCATTATTTCAACTTTTGATATTTGTGCATTTGTTATTAATGCAGTTATTATAAATGCAATGACGAAAATTATTTTTTTCATTTTAAAAAACTTTATAAGCATAGCCATTATAACAATGACTAAGCAAGATTATTTTTAATTTATTGTTTCTATAGTCTTACCACAAGTCAACATCATGCTACCATAGTAAGGATTCTTTACTGTATTTTCTTTGCTCAACCAATCTGCCCCTTTACCTTCATTTGCCATTGGGCAATGCTGTACATAAATTGATACATTTGCTTTTGCAACTTTTATTAATACTATCATATTGTTTGATAAATTACTAAAAGCATTTCTTTGCCCAGCTATATCTTTACTAGTGCTAATGGTTGTTGCATCTGCTTTCAACGCTTTTTCTACTTTCATAAATGCAGCGTGATCTTCCATTCTCATTTTGCCCATATCAATTGCATTTAGAGAAGCTAATAATATCGTAGCTTTTGTAGATGCTGTTGCTGCATCTGTTTTTACTAATGCATCTTTTAAAACAAAATAGTTATCGTAAATAGCTTGTGTTTGATTTACTTCTTTCTTTGTTTCAACAGCCTTAGTTTCTGTTTCTACTTTTGTTAGAGCAACAGTAGTAGGTTTTGCTTTTCTATCGTACTTGCAACAACCAGGCAATTTTTTATAAACCGCATCTGGAGCTAAAAACTTTTCGCTATCATAACCTACCAATGCAATCTTTTTCAAAATAGCATCTGTAGTTGTTTTTGTAGCATCATAAGTTATAGTAGCCATGGCAGTTTCATCGCTCCATACAATTTTAGATACATTTTTTTGTGTACCTGCTTTTTCAATTTTTGCTTTGCACATTTCGCAATTGCCATATACTTTTAAAGTTTCAGTTTTGCTATTTTTTATTTGTGCAAATGTCGTTGTTGCAGATAGCAACATTATTGCTATTATTGAGCATAATGATTTCATTTTTTAAAATTTAAATTTGTGTAATAAAATTAGATGTGCATAAACGCAGCAATTGCCGATGCACTAACAAGTGTCGGCTCAAAAAAGAAATTCAATAAATCAAATTAAGAAAGTACAATACAAAACTTGTAAGTTTTGTTTATGTATATTAGGTGGCGAATGGTAATTACTGTAACATAGTTTTGTTACATATGGTTTTTCAATTTTATAAACTTGATATTGTAGTAATACCACAGGAGCAAAAACAATATGTGAAAAATCTGCCACATTTGCTTTTTGTTGATCTGTTTTTAATTTAAATTCTTTGTGTTCATCTTTGCAACAGCCTTTCTTCTTAGCATTTTCTTTCATGCCGCATTTGCCACACTTACTATTTTCCTTATGTTCCAAATTCCAACCCACATATTCACCCATACAATAATGCATATGTACAGTAGCGCCTACAGATGTAAATCCGTAAACTATTAAGAAAAATATGGCAACTATTTTTTTCACTTTGTAAAGTTAACACAATATGAGATATAGAATGTTAAAATTTGTTACTTTGCATTCAATAAGTATATACAAAAAAAATAAAAATATGAAATTATTAATCACACTTGCAGCACTCATCATAATAAGCAATAACATTGAAGCACAATCTAAAGCAGACGATATTGTAGGCATTTGGCTTACCAAAGGAAACGACCCTGCCAAGATTCAAATATATAAAGCTGGCGATAAGTTTTATGGCAAAATAATTTGGCTAAAAACTCCACTCGATAATGGCAAAGCAAAAGTGGATAAAAATAATCCAGATAAAACAAAAAGAACCAATGCAATTATTGGGCTAGGGTTATTATCTAATTTTACATTTAATAATGATGATGCATGGAAAGATGGCAATATTTACGATCCGCAAAATGGCAAAACATATAGTTGCAATATTAGTTTAAAAGATAAGAGCACTTTAAAAGTGCGAGGCTATATTGGTATTTCATTATTTGGTAGGACAGAAGTGTGGACAAGAAGTAATTAATTTTGTTAGTTATTAAAAATACAATTTTTTTATCTCATAATTAATTTCAAATAAAAATTTTAATGCATTATAGAAATGCCTTTATAACCGACTTGCCATTAATTGTAGAAATATACAACAGCACCATTGCAAGCCGAATGGTTACTGCAGATACCACAGCAGTAGAAGTAGCCAACAAAGAAGAATGGTTTTACGAACATAACCAAAACACTCGTCCGCTATGGATGATAGAAGATAATAAAAAGAATTGTATTGGTTGGGCAAGTTTTCAAAATTTTTACGGCAGGCCTGCATACGAAGGCACTGCAGAAGTAAGCATATACTTACACGAAACTAAGCGTGGGCAAGGTTATGGAAAAAAAATATTACAATATTGCATTGATAAAGCTTCCGAACTTAAACTACACACTATCCTCGGTTATATTTTTGCTCACAACGAACCAAGCATCAAACTCTTTAAGCAAGCAGGTTTCGAAGAGTGGGCAAATTTAAAAGATATTGCAATAATGGATAATCATTTTTACAGCCTTAAAATTTTTGGTAGAAAAGTATAAAAAAAATAGGCTATTCCACTAAAAGAATAACCTATTCAACCTTAAATCTACATCTACAAAAAACTACATTTTTGGTAACAACACTTTATCAATAACGTGTATTACACCGTTACTTTGATTTACATCTGCAATTGTTACAAAAGCTTTACCACCATTTGCATCTGCTATTTGTACTTTTTTCCCTTTCAAAGAAAAAGTAAGATCAGCACCTGCAACAGTTTTAGCTACAAACATTCCACCACCTTTTTTTATTGCTGCTACCACATCTGCTGCACTTATTTTACCAGATATTACATGGTAAGTTAACACCGTTTGTAAACTTTTTTTATTTTCTGGTTTCAATAAATTATCTACAGTGCCCTTTGGCAATTTTGCAAACGCAGCATTGGTTGGGGCAAATACAGTGAATGGTCCAGTGCCAGATAATGTTTCAACTAAATCGGCTGCTTTTACTGCTGCTACAAGCGTTGTATGATCTTTGCTATTCACTGCATTTTCAATAATATTTTTTGTAGGAAACATAGCCGCACCACCTACCATAACTGTTTTATTCATTTGAGCCGAAGCCGTTGTTGTTGCAAATGCTACGATGGCAAGCATACATAAATTCTTAATTTTTTTCATGATGATTTTTTTATAATTTATATTTAAAATAATTTTTTAAGCTTGCGATCGCATAGTGATATACGACATGTTTTAAAAAATAGATTTAGCTTATTTTTTAAACTCACAAAAAGTATTGTTAAGAAATTATCATGCATTAAAAAAAGCAACCTTTCAGTTGCTTTTAAAATATTAAAAATCATTATTTATAGGATCTTTTGGTTTGGGTGTTTTTGGTTTAGTTTCCTTTGGTTTTGCATTTGTTTTCTTATCATCTACAATAGCTGGTGTAGCAGTGGTTTTCTTTTCTTCTTTTTTAGGTTCTTCTTTTGGGGGGCTCACAGTTTTATTGGTATCTACTTCGGTAGGGTTATTTTCTACAGTAGTATTATCTCCAATTGTTTCACTAGGGTTTTCTTCTCCAAAATAATCTTCTCCATTACCATTTTCTGTTTTATATACCTTACCATTATCATCAGTTCTAGGATCTCCCTGTTCTAAAATTCTATCAAAATATTGTGCATCGCCAGATATTGGGTTGTTCTTCATTTCTACAGGTATCGTAAATTCTTTTTGCTCTGTGTAATTTTTAAACTTTTTATCTGCATAAACTTTTTCCATAAATTTTCCCCAAGCTGGCGCAGCCATTTCGGCACCACCACCATTTGCATAAATAGGAATAAAAGGATCTTCGCAACCTACCCATGTACCAGCAAGCAATGTAGGTGTGTAGCCAATAAACCAACCATCTGTATTATCATTTGTTGTTCCTGTCTTACCAGCTTTTTCAGCTGGGATATTAAAACTATTTAATCTTTTTGCCGTTCCTTCTTTTATCACACCTTGCATCATTTTCACCATTGTATATGCATCAGCTTCTCCAATTACTTGTTTGCTTTGAGCCATCGGAAACTCAAAAATTAAATTCCCATTCTTATCTTCTATTCTAGTTATCAATACTGGTTCTGTATTGTATCCTTTATTTGGAAACATTGTGTAAGCCTGCAACATTTCCAAAATTGGTATCTCTGCGGAACCTAATGCAATGGAAGGAACTGCAGGAATTTTTGCTTTTATTCCACACTGTTTTGCAAACTCTACAGTACGTTTTACACCAACAGCTGCCATCAAATGCCAAGCACAACCATTTATAGAATGTGCCAAACAATATGCACATGTTCCACCTCCAGTACTTATTGTTTTTCCATTCATTGTAAGCGGGCCACCAGGTATATATGTTTCTGGTGTGTAGCCAGCATCTTGAACAGCAAGGGTGTAAAGTAATGGCTTAAATGTAGAGCCAACTTGTCTTGCACTTGCAGATACGTGATCGTATTTAAACCATTTGTAGTTTATGCCACCAACCCATGCTTTCACTTCTCCACTTCTTGGATCCATAGCTACAAAAGAAGTTTGCAATAATTTTTTGTGGTATTTAATAGAATCTAATGGCGTCATTACAGTATCCATTTCATGCTTATCTCCACCTTTTTTCCACGAAAATATTTTCATAGATACTGGTATTAAAAAAGATTTTCTAATCGTTGCCTCATCAATCTTATCCTCATCCATGTTTTTCCAACGTTCAGATTGTCTCATGGCAATATCAATGGTATTTTCATGCCCCTTCCAAAGTCTATCGCCTCTATATTTTAGAGCAGAATTTAATTTGCTTTGCTCACCAGGTATATGCGATTCCATTGCTTCTTCTGCATACTGTTGCATACGAGAATCTATGGTAGTGTAAATTTTTAATCCATCTCTAAACAAATTATATGGCTCACCAGTTTTTGGATTTTTATTTTTCTTACACCACTCTTTCATTACATCTACCAAAGCATGTCTATAATGCGGTGCTATTCCAATTTCTTCATCTATCGTTTTATAATTTGTAATAAGCGGTTTCGCTTTTAGTTTAGCAGCTTCAGCTTCTGTTAAATAATGTTGTTGCGATGCTACCATTTGGCCAAGTACAGTATTTCTTCTATTAACCGCTGCATCAGCATGTCTTATTGGTTCGTATATCGATGGACCTTTCAACATGCCAACTAACACTGCAGCTTCTTCTTGCTTTAAATCTTTAGGTTCTTTTTGAAAATAAGTACGACTAGCGTTTCTTATTCCAAATACATTTCCCCAAGGTGCTCTGTTTAAATACAAAGTAATTATTTCTTCTTTAGTAAAATTCCTTTCTAATTTTACAGCAATAATCCATTCTTTTATTTTTTGTGTTCCTCGTGTTAGTATGCCGCCATGCCCTTGTCCTAAAATCATTTTAGCCAATTGCTGCGTAATCGTACTTCCTCCACCATCTCTTCCAAAAGAATATATAGCTCTAGCTACTGCTTTTGCATCTATACCAGAGTGCTCATCAAAACGCTCATCTTCGGTAGCTACCAATGCATGAATAACATTAGGAGAAATTTGTTGATAAACAACTTCACTTCTATTCTCTGCATAATATTTTCCCATCAGTAATCCATCGGCACTTATTACTTCGCTTGCCAAATCTGCCTCAGGGTTTTCGAGTTCACGCAAAGAAGGCATTTTGCCAAAAATGCCAAAATTAGCAGCAGCAAATATTAAAACAACAGATATAAGGCCTACAAAAAAAAGACTCCAAATAATTTTTACAGAACGTTTCATGAATGTGTGTGGGGTTATTAAAATAGTTATTGTGCAAAAAGCATGCTAAAATTTATTTCCAAAATTGGCATTCAACAATTGCTTGTAAGATGTTACATCTTTAGTTGTTTTTAGCAATTGCAAATTCTCTTCAGAAATAATGATGAATGAGTATTTTGTAGCTTGCAACCACGATACTTCACTTGGTGCTGCTCTTTTTATTTTATCAAAATATTTTATAGCAGCGGCGGCATTGTCAAATGGCGTAAATATTAGTAAAGCTTTTGTTGCATCAATCGTATCTTTTTTTATAGTAGTATTTAATGTTTCCATACTGCCTTTATTAAAACGTATAAAAGCATTTTTTGCTTCATTAATATACACACCATCTACTTTATCTAAAATCATTACCACATAATGCGGGCTTTCTGGTTTCAATTCAAAGTTTTTATTTTTATACACCGTTGGCACTTTTATAGAATCTGAGGCTACTTTTTTTATAACAACGGGTTGTGTCAATTTTACTTCCGTAGGTTTTGTAACCACTGGTATAACCTTTTTTATAACCGGATTATCATCTACAAAAATTATTTGCTCCTCTTCTACCCTTGTTACTTGCAGTTGTGTAAGATACCGCTCAATACTATCTCTTCTGCCAAGCACATCTATTAAAGTAGCCGCTTTTTCTTTTAATGGAGATGTAGAATACAATGCTATTATATTTTTCAAAGCAGCAATTGCAGCACTATCATTTCTTGCTTTAATGTGATAAACAGATTCTATATACAACAATTGTGGACTCCAGTAATTTGAACCATTAGTGCTATCTGCTTTTTTCTTTTCTGCAATTGCTTGGTCAAATTTTCCTTCTAAAAACATATTGTATATGCTTTCGTACTTTGCTGTTACCTCAGCATTTTTTCCATTAGGGTTTAACAATGATGGATTAGAAATTATTTTTGCTGCGTTACTACCAGCAAAATTTGTTTTCACTAAATTTTTATACAATTCTGCTTTTGAGGTGTTACCCAATTTTCCGTAACAAAAAGATAAACCCAAATACACATCTGGCAACTTAGCATCTGATGGAAATCTTTTTACAAAATCTTCGTACTTCAAAATAGCTTGCTCATAATCTTGCAATTCGTTTTGAAAAATTTGAGCCGCATCGTACAAGTTTTTTGCAATAATATTATTACTCGAATCCATTAACTCTTGTGTAAGTGGCAATCCACCCATCAATCCATCAAAAGAAAAATCTGTTACTTTTATATCCTGTTCTTTTTCTTCTTTCGTTAATGGTGCGTCAGGATCCAAATTACCATCCAATCCACGTCCATTTCCTTTGGTAATTGTATTCGATTGCGAAGATGCTTTTCTTCTCCAGTTGTCCACGTTGGCTCTTTTGCCCCATTTATTTTTAAAATCTATAAAGCCTTTTGCTTTTAAACTAGTGTTATAAAAATACCATTGTCCACTACTGCTCCCTTTAGTTTCAAATAAATCTACAGGCTCATTGTTTTTACTTGCAAATGTAATTGGCGCACTACCCGAAAAATCTTCTTCCTCTTTTAATCCGTTTTCTTTACGGTATTTTTTAGCTAGTTTTTTTACAAACGCCGCTCTTTCTGTAGGTGAAAATGCAGCTATCATTTGCAAACTATCTTGCTTTTCTATTTCAATTATTTTTGGCGCTAATCTGCCCAATATTTCTTTTCTGTCTGCAATGGTAGCCGAGTCAATATTTTTATCTTTTACAATTACATTTATACTGTCGTAATAAGAATGAGCATCGCTATATTTTTTTTGATTGTAAGCAATATTAGCCAATTGCAAAAAAGATTTATCTCTATAAACAGAAGCAGTAAGATTTTTTGCAATGCTTTTTTTATACAAAGTAATTCCTTGTACAGTATCTGTTTTCTGAATACTTAATTGTGCTGCCGAATAATAAATAATATCTCTAAATGCTTCGTATTTATCTTTGCGGGCCATGTTCAATAATGTAGCAATACTTTTGTCCAACTCTTTTGTATTATTGGTATTGCGCATCATTTTTGCACTGTTCAATTTGGCATAAATATCCATTACAACATCAGTAGTGCTTTTAGATGCTTGTGCATAAAAATCTTCTGCCTTTTTATAATCGCCCGTTTGTTCATACATCTGAGCCAATAAAAATTTCCACCTACTTTTATCTTCTTTGGTATCTGCATTGCTCAGTGCTTTTTCTAAATGTATGGCAGAGCTATCGTATATACCTTGCGCAAAAAACCAATAAGCAGTTACTTCGTGCAAATCGTTTTGCAAACGCTTAGGCAAATTAATATCATTTTGTAAAATGCTTATCAATCCTGCGGCATCACCCATTTCTTTTTGTTCAATAAAAGTGCGTATTTGCCATATCAATGCTTCGTTTCGGCTTGGTGGCAAGGTCAATATTTTTTGTACAAAATTTCTTTTTTCTTTATTTGCTATGGAAACAGAACCAGTTCCTATTCCTGTGCCAGTTTCATTAGAACCTACAATTTTATCATCATCATCATTTTTCTTTTTTCTGGGGAAAAGATTATAATTAATAAATTGAAAAGTAAGTGCCGCCGAATCAAAATCTTTTCTTAAGAAATAAGATTTACCAATTAATAAATAAAAATTATCCACCCATTCGCTTCGCAAATCGTGCAGCAAAACACCTGCTGTGGCTTTGTAAATTACCGAATCTAATTCTGTTTTTTGAGAAGCAGTGTTATCTAAAGAATATCCATAAAAAGATAATAAAGAAGCAAAATCATCTTTGTTAGAAATTTTTGCACGCTCTATTACCGAATTTATTTTATTGTTTGCATTAAAAAAGAAATTGTAATGAGAAGTAGTATTTTGCATAAAACGCCTTACAACTCCAAATTTTTTTGTAGCCGTTTTTTCGGAGGTCAAAAGCCTTTCTTCATACTTATCTGGCTTCTTTTCTTTACCAAAAAGATCAATGGTCCAGGCAGGCTGCGCTATCGCCGAAAACGAAATCGTAACTAGGCAAGAAAATATAATAGCAACAATAAACTTTTGTTTCAGCATGAAAAAGGTTATTTGATATATTTAAAGTTCGGTTTTATTATCCAATATTGCCCAAAAATAACGGGAAGATGCCTATTTTAGAAACATTATTTCATTTATTTCTGTTAAAAATAACCGTTTCTTGGTTTAATGGCTAATTTAGCATTGTTCTGTAACTGGATGCATTTAAAATTATCGTAAGATGTGGCAGCTTTTTTAGAGACTTTTAACTAGAAAAACGCTTCTCAAAAGGTGACACCTCTCATACCAAGCTGCCATTTTAAATACATTCATTTAATTTTATAACTCAAAAGTGGTAATATGTCAATGCCCGATGTAAATAATACGCTCAAACGACTTCGAAATCATTATCGTCTGGTAATTATGAACGAAGATACGTTTGAAGAAATATTAAAATTTAAGCTCACGAGGCTGAGTGTTTATGCAGTTTTAAGCTCAGTTTTTATTTTATTGGTAGGCTTAACGGCTGCCTTAATTGTATTTACACCACTTAAATATTACCTGCCTGGCGCAGGCATGGGTACGGCTAAAGAAGTAAGACAATATCGAGAGCTTAAAATGAGAACCGATTCTATGGAAAACGCATTAAAAGATCAAGATGCTTATTTAAAAAATATACAAAAAATATTGGAAGGCAAAACTGTACAATTGGATACCAATAACCTTGCTTTACCAAAAGAAGTAATAAACAATAATTGAGTAGCATTTCACCCATGAAAAAAAACGACAATAGTCTTTTACTAAAATATGCAGGACTGGCTATGCAATTATTTGTAGCGCTGGGTTTAGCTGTTTATTTGGGTTTAAAATTAGATGGTTGGTTGGCATTAAAAAATCCAATATTTGTATGGGTGCTGCCACTTATTGTTATTGCTGCCATTATTTATAAAGTAATAAAAGATACATCGCCTAAAAAATAGATATAAAAATACTTATGAAACTTTTCGGAAAAATGCTAATGCCTGTGCTTGTAATATTTGTTGCACTCACCATATTTATTGTTGCTGCAAATACGCTTTGGGTAAAATACAATGTAGATGAAAATGTATTGCTTGGTGCCAATGTGCTTTTTGTTGTGGTTAGTATTATCGTTTTTTTTATGCAAAAAAAAGCGCTTACCAATACCAACCCAAATGTGTTTATACGTAGCGTAATAGCTGGTATGATGATAAAAATGTTTAGCACCGCTATTGCAGTATTAGCCTATGTTTTAATTGTTGGCAATACATATAATACAAGCGCCGTTTTTATTTCGCTCATTATGTATTTAATTTATTTAGCTGCCGAAGTAATGGCCATATCTAAAGAGAATAAAAATAAACATGCCTAAAGAAAAAGTAGATTTTAGTGCACTTGCAAGTTATGTACCCGATGGTAGTTTCGAACCAGTGTTACAATACATCATCGACTACAAAGTACAACTTACCATTACACGCAGTCGTACAACTGTACTCGGCGATTATAGGCATGCGCACCAAGGAAAAAACCATAGGATAAGTGTAAATGGCGACCTCAATAAATATTCTTTTCTCATTACACTTTTACACGAAATAGCACATCTTATTACGTTTGAAAAACATGGCAATCGTGTACAACCACATGGGCAAGAGTGGAAAATGTTTTTTGGTAATTTATTGGTAGTATTTACACAAAAAAATATATTTCCAGAGGATGTACAGCAAACATTATTACGCTCCATAAATAACCCCGCAGCCAGTAGTTGTGGCGATGAAAAACTGCTAAGGGTTTTAAAAAAATATGATGAGCGCAAAGAAGGAATATTTTTTGTAGAACAAATAACCCAAGGCGAAAAATTTAAAATAAAAGGGAATAGAATTTTTGAAAAAGGCGAAAAAATAAGAAAGCGTTTTAAGTGCAAAGAAATTGCAACTGGCAAATGGTATTTATTTAGCCCAGTATCCGAAGTAATGAAAGTAGCTTAATAAAAATATTTTTTGCTTTATGCTTTTCTGTTAAATCAAAAGCAAGTAACTTGCACTCCAAATAAAACTACATCCTCGCATTTGCAATCAATAGTAAAATATAGTGAAGAAGATTTGGTAGCTCTATTACAACGGAGGGATCAAACTGCTTTTGCATATTTATACGATAATTACTCCGCTGCTTTAAACGGTGTTATTGCCAGAATGGTTGATGATACACAACTTGCTGAAGATATCTTACAAGAAACTTTCGTGAAAATTTGGAACAACTTTGGGCAATATGATGCTACAAAGGGTCGTTTATTTACATGGATGATAAACATTACTAGAAATTTAACAATAGACACCTTACGCAGCAAGGGTTACAAGAAACAACAAAAAATCTCTCAGGACGAAAATTTCGTAAGTAGTACACAGGATAAAAATTACAGTGCATCACAATTTGACACAATTGGTATTCGCAAACAAGTACAAAATTTAAAACCCGATCAAAAAATTATTATTGATTTGGCTTATTTTGGAGGTTATACACAAGAAGAAATTTCTAAGGAAATGAGTATCCCATTGGGTACCGTAAAAACAAGAATGCGCACAGCTATTATTGAATTAAGAAAATTATTGCAATTTTAAGTGAACAAAGAAGACATCATATCATCAGGGCTATTAGAAGCGTACGTTATGGGCGACACAACGCCTATGCAAAACACGCAAGTAGAGCAATGGCGTGTGCAATACACCGAAGTGAATGATGAAATTATTAGCATAGAAAAAAACTTAGAAGCTTATGCTTTTGCAAATTCTATAACGCCATCCATTAAAGTAAAAGAAAAAGTTTTGGTGGCCATAAAAGCGCCATTGCAAACAAACGGTCAAAATAATAATACGGCAAAAATAGTATCCATTTTTCCTTGGCGAAACATAGCCGCAGCGGCAGTTGCGTTACTAATTGGCAGTGCTATTTTTAATGTAATTTATTTTAGTAAATACAAAGATGCATCTGCAAAATATGATGAAAGCGAAAAAACAATAGCCTCTTTAAACCAAAACTTATCTGAATCTTCTAACGACATGAATGTTATTAGAAGCAAATATAGTTTGCCACTAAAATTAAAACCAGATATTGCACCAAAAGATGCAGATGCAAAAATATATTGGCTTACAAATACTGGCGAAATTTATATAGATCCAAGTAACTTACCAGCCACACCAAAAGGCATGCAATACCAACTTTGGGCTATTGTAGATGGTAAAGCTATTGATGGAGGTTTAATCGTTTCTAAAAATGGTAAACTTCGTATGCAAAAAATGAAAACATTTGGTAAGGCACAAGCATTTGCAGTAACTTTAGAAGTAGAAGGTGGTGTAGTAGAATCTAAAGAAAAGCCTTATGTTATTGTGAGCTTATAATACTTTAAATTTCCTCCTATAAAATATTTACTTAATTTTTTTTAATATATTGATACATCAACTTAGAAAACTATGTGAACCTATGTTGTTATGATTCTATGTGTTGATTTTGCTCCTCACTTCTTCAACACAATCCTAAACGTAGTTCCCTTTCCGATTTCGCTTTGCTTTACAAACAATTCCCCTTTGTGATAAATATTTATAATACGCTTGCTGAGCGATAAGCCAAGCCCCCACCCACGTTGCTTTGTGGTAAACCCAGGTTTAAACACATTGGCAATATTTTTTTTACTTATTCCCTTGCCACTGTCTTTTACATCAATAATTATTTGAGCAGTTTCGTTTTTAATGTCAATATTTATTGCACCCTTTCCATCCATGGCATCCAATGCATTTTTTAATAAATTTTCTATTACCCAATCAAACAATGGTGGATTTATTAAAGCGGTAATATCATTTTCGCCATTGCTATTTATGGTAAAAGATACACGCTCTGGTGATCGTTTTTTAATATAGTTTACCATGTTTTCTATCTGCACATTCAAATTGGTTTCTTCCAATTTTGGTGTGCTACCAATTTTTCCAAACCGATCACTCACCAATTTTAAACGCTCCACATCTTTGTTCATTTCAAATGCTATTTTTTCTGTACCCGCATTTTCTTTTAGCATTTCCATCCAGCCTTGTAATGATGATATTGGTGTACCCAATTGATGAGCGGCTTCCTTTGCTAAGCCCGCCCACACTTGATTTTGTGTGCTTTTACTCTTTGTAGAAACTGCTATAAAAATAATAATTACAAAAAGTAATGCAACCAATAATTGCACAATAGGAAAATATCTTATCTGCACCAGCAAATCAGACTCGCCATAATAGGTAAAACTTTTTTCATCAGCATTCAAAGGGTTTTTCCACTCAATAGGCGGATTAATGTTTTTAAGTTTTGCCAATTCATTTTTTAAATACGATATATTTTTTTCCACTTTTGCCGAATCAAAATTAGAAGAAATAATACTATCCTTTTCATTGGTTTGTATCAATGGAATATCTACACTGTTTTCCTTAATAATTTTTGAGGCGAGTTTAGTATCCGTATTATTTATATTGTACAAATCATTTACTGCTTCTACATACTGTTCTACTTTGCGTTTTTCATCGGCAGCAATTTTTTTTGCCAAGTAATTGCTAAAGAAAATACTAGCCAAAACAAAAGCTATGGCAATAATTCCCAACCCTGTTCTTACATTAAAAAAACGTTCAAGCATGTTTAAAAATAATAAATAAAGAAATGAAATGCCTAATAAATTTTATAAAAGAAGTAAGTTTGTACCCAATGAGCGATTTACTGCCCCAAAATAATATAAATAATTTACCATCGGTAGCGGTGGTCATATTAAACTGGAATGGGCAACATTTCTTAGAAAAATTTCTTCCTTCCGTACTCGCATCTACATATAAAAACGCACAAATAATAGTAGCCGACAATGCATCTACCGACAATTCCATTTCATTTTTACAACAACATTTTCCCACAGTAAAAATTATTGTAAACCAAACCAACGAAGGCTTTGCCAAAGGCTACAATACCGCTCTTAAAAAAGTAACTGCCGATTATTTTGTACTGCTCAATAGCGATGTAGAAGTTACGCCAACTTGGATAGAACCCATCATCCAATTAATGGAAACAGATACAACCATTGCCGCTTGCCAACCAAAAATATTAGACTATAAAAACAAAACGTATTTTGAATATGCAGGTGCTTGCGGTGGTTTTATAGATGCACTCGGTTATCCATTTGCAAGAGGCCGTGTATTAGAAAATATTGAAGAAGACAAAGGACAATACAACAACGCCGTGCCATGTTTTTGGGCCACTGGTGCTGCTATGTTTGTACGTGCAAGCGTGTACAACATACTCGGCGGGCTCGATGAATATTTTTTTGCACACCAAGAAGAAATAGACCTTTGCTGGCGTATGCAACTCAGCGGGCATAAAGTGTACGTGCAACCCGCATCTGTTGTGTATCATGTAGGCGGAGGCACGCTACCAAAAGGCAATAGCAAAAAAACATATTTAAATTTTAGAAACAATTTAATTATGCTTTGGAAAAATACGCCAGGCAAAAATTTAATATTCAAATTCCCTTTACGTTTTTCTTTAGATGGCATAGCCGCTTACAAAGCATTGTTTAGTGGCGATGTGGGCTACTTTTTTGCAGTGGCAAAAGCACATTTTCATTTTGGCAAATGGCTTTTATTCTATAGGAAAAAATCTTTGTTTGCACAACCAATAAATAAAAAACTAGAAGGATTTTACCCAAAAAGTATGCTATGGCAGTATTATTTAAAAAAGAAAAGAACGTTTTCAGAAATTGTTGAACCCAAATAATTTTTTTTACCAATAAGCCCGTATTTTTGCAGCTGAAAATTTTACAAATGCAACAAGAAATAATAGAAAACAAAGACAAAGATTTTGCACACAATTGGGTATCATCTTCTAAGTTTATATGGTTTTGCCAAATATTGGTGGTGGTAGCCATTATTTTATCGGCATGTGTAGCACAATATAACCACCGCTACAAAGGCAAACCAGTGGTAAATGTGCCTGCAAACACGCTTTACAATCCCACTTACAAATAAAATTTTGTAGTTAGCGTACAATCCTTATTTTTGCAATCCGAAAAACAAATTCTAGCAAAATTTGAAATACGGCAGAGTTCTTTATAAATACAAGCGGAAGTAGCTTCCCTACATATGTGTAGGGAGTAGAGCACGACCAAAATATACGGATTGATAATTTTACAAAAA
>JAYTGY010000112.1:0-2430 GCA_043733065.1 Ferruginibacter sp. | reverse complement strand
CCTGGTCGCATACTGCTTACCATACTTTCTGTAACAACCATTGGCGTTCTTCCACCATCGTTGCCTAAAGCTCCAACGGCTACATCGCAAGTTTTTAATTGTTTGCTAAGTATTTTTGGCTCTATTACTGATGTCCACAAACGCACGCCAATATTGTTTTGTAGCCTTTTTAATCTGTAAATACTGTTGTCAAATATTTTTACATTTGCACCCATTGCCAATCCTGTACGTGCAGCATATTCGCCCACAATGCCTGCGCCAATTATGATAACTTTTGTTGGTGGAATACCACTGATGCCACCAACCAAAACGCCTTTCCCATTGTTGGCGTTGCTCAAATATTGTCCTGCAATAAGCATTACTGCAGAGCCTGCAATTTCGCTCATGCTTCTTACAATAGGGTTATGTCCACTATCATCTTTTAAGTTTTCAAAACTGAGTGCGGTTATTTTTTTCTGCATCATTTTTTCTAAAATTTCTCTTTTCATTTCGGCTAAATGAATGGGAGAAATAATATATTGATTCATTTTTAACAACTCACATTCTTCTAAACTAACAGGGGCACTTTTTACAATAATATCGGCTTCAAAAACTTGTTTTTTGTCTAAGCAAATTTTTGCGCCTGCTTCGCTGTAATCAGTGTCTGAATAGTTGGCGCCTTCCCCTGCTTTTGTTTCTATGCATACCTCGTGGCCATTGGCTACAATTACACTCACTGCATCTGGCGTAAGTGCAATTCGATTTTCGTTAAAAGAATCTTCTTTTGGAATGCCAATATAAAGTGCTTCTTTTTTTGGTTTTATATCCAAGGTTTCTTCTAATGTTTCGTATGTGAGCGATGGTGATACGAAGGGTTTTGTTGTTGCCATTTTATTACTTAATTGCGATTTATAATTTTACTTAAAGTTTTTTATTTTCTGCTTCGCAGAAATATTTTTGCCACAAAGTATCGAAGGCACAAAGGAAAAACTTCGTTTTTATGTTATAAAATGACAATCTATTTATAACAGAACTTCATTCGCTAAAAAACGAAGTTTTTTTAAACTTTGTGTCTTAGCGACTTTGTGGATATTTTTCTTTTTTAATGCGAAGCAATAAAAAATAGTTTCTTTAAAGTTAGTCAATTTACAATTTTATTTCAAGCCTTCTTTCATTTTCTCCAGAAACAGATAAATAACAATGCACCGTATCATCCGGAAAAAGTGCTGCTGTAATCTCCGGCCACTCCACCAAACAAAGGTTTCCACTATAAAAACAATCTTCTACACCTGCATTAATGGCTTCTTGCTCATCTTTTAAACGATATAAATCTAAATGATAAATTATGTTGCCGTTGGCAGAAATGTATTCGTTTATTATTGAAAATGTGGGACTACTTACAGCACTATTCACTATTAATACATCGCAAATGGCATGTACAAATGTGGTTTTGCCTGCGCCCATTTGCCCGTGTAAGGCTATTACTTTTTTGTCGCCAATAACTTGCAGAAAAGTTTTAGCAGCTTCATTTATTTTGTCTAAGGAAAAATTTACATCCATGTTGCAAAGATAAATTTCTTATTAGGTAAATAGTTACAACAAATGCAAGATAATTTTGCAGTATGCAAAAAACAGAATTGACAGTAGAAGGAATGACATGTAGCAACTGCGCATTGAGTGTAACAAACTATCTTAAAAAAGAAGGTTTTTCCGATGTGCAAGTAAACCCAATTACTGGTGCAGTAAGCTTTGGTTCGGATGCGGCTGTAGAATTGATAAAAATAAGAGCCGGTATTAAAAAACTTGGCTATACAGCTATAGATGAAAATGAAACTGTACAAGAAAAAGCGACATCATTTTTATCAAACAACAAACAACGTTTTCTTTTTACGCTACCGTTTACCCTCGTGCTCATGTTACACATGTTGCCCATGAGCACATATACGCATTGGCTCATGAATCCTTGGATACAATTGGCTTTGTGTTTGCCAGTATTTATTATTGGTATGTATTTTTTTGGAAGAAGTGCTGTAAAAAGTTTAATGCACAGCACTGCCAATATGAATGTATTAATTTCGGTTGGTGCATTGGCTTCATTTATTTATAGCCTTGTGGGTGCTGCATTGCAGCTTGGCGAGCATTACTTATTTTTTGAAACTACTGCATCTATTATTACTCTAGTTTTCTTTGGAAATTATTTAGAAGAAGCGTCTATACAATCTACACAAAAAGCTGTACGCTCACTTACTGCATCGCAAAAAGTAATGGCCAATATGATTGCTTTTGATGATGAGCATAAAGAACAATTTTTTCCGCTAGAAAATATTTATTTAAAAACTGGTGATTTGGTACTCATAAAAACTGGTGAACAAGTACCTGCGGATTGTAAAATTTTGTGGGGAGATTGTATGGTAAACGAAGCCATTGTAACAGGCGAAAGTTTACCATTGG
>JAYTGY010000111.1:0-3380 GCA_043733065.1 Ferruginibacter sp. | reverse complement strand
ATTTTGTAAATTTTGTAATAATCGAGAATCTGTTCTAGATGAAATGATAAATGGAAGTGATAAAGATATTCCAGTAATTTTTTTTCGTTTGTAATACTGAACTGTTTCGCAATATTTTTCTAATTCTTTTTGCTCAGCTCTATTTTTAAAAAAACAATGTAGATTAATTTTTACGCCAACTTTGTGCAACCATTTTATCATATTAAAACAATCTACCACACCGCCATAGTCAGCAGGGAAGGGCACATCGTGGGTTATTATGTGTAAATGTTTATCCAAAAATGTTTTTATAAAATGATAATAATTTTTTTTCTTCGTTTTGCCAATTGAGTTCCTGTCTTGCTATCATACAATTGGCTTGCAACTGAGTATATAATTTTTCATCGGCTAGTAAATTATTTAAACTTTTTGTGAGCGTTTCTTCACTTACATCATCTACCAAAACAGCTATGTTGTATTTATCATTAATTTCTTTATAAACAGGATAGTTTACACATATCTGTGGAATGCCAGAATGTAAGTAATCAAAAAAACGATTGGCTAATGAATAATAATTGCTCAACCCATTGTTCTCAAAAATTGTAATACCTATATATGCTTCACTTGTAATTTTCCTAAGTTCTTCAGGACTTATTTTACCTTTAAAAATCACTTTTTGATCTAAGTTATTTTCAACAACTAATTTTTTTGTTTGTTGCATAAAATTTCCATCTCCACAAATAATCAATTTACAATTTACAGCTTTCATTGCCGGAATTAATGTTTCAAAACTTCTAGCTTCATTCACTGCCCCTTGGTACAAAATATATTTTTCTTTTTTTTCTATTGATGGTAATTCTTTTAGAAAAGTAATATTTCTAATTACCGTATAATTTACATTATACATTTTATGAAATTCAGTAGCAATAGGCTCGTTCACTGTATATCCATTAACAAATTTAGGTACAGTTTTCCGCTCTATTTTTTTCCAAATTTTATAAATAGACGGTCTGGTTACTATCTCTTTCATTTCGCAAAAAAGCTCATGTGCATCATACACACGGGTTACTTTTTTTAAAACAGATATAAAATAACAGGGCAAAATTGTATCTAAATCTATAGCACAAATACCATCCATTTTTTTTATAAGAAGATAAAAGAAGAGCCTGAAATTATATTCTGCATAGAAAAAAAAAGTTTTATTAAATAAGCATCTAATTCTTTTTTGTTTAAATGCTTCTTCATTAAGTGGGTTCGATTTTTTTGTTCTTCTCCCTACCAATGTTACATCATATCCTGCATTTGCAAGTGTATTGCATATACGTATCATACGTTGGTCGTATGTGAGGTCGTTTGTAACTGTAAAATATATTTTAGGCAAATATTTTTATTTATTGCAATGTAAATAATCACTTCGAAGATTGATAAATTTTCTCAATTATCTCCACCGTTTTTAATCCTTCTGCACCATTGGCAAATGTATGGTCATCATTTTGCAAAGCTTTTACCAAATTTTCATATACTTTATCGTGGTTGCTCATGCTGCCTTGGTAATAGCCATAACCGTTTGCAGGGTTTCCTTTTGGCAAATTGGGTGTATCCATTCCTTCCACATTAAAATATTCTAGTTCATTCAAATATTGCCCACCAACTTTTACTGTTCCTTTTTCTCCAAATACGGTAAAAGAACCTTCCATATTTTTGGCAAAACTATTTACGGTATAATTTAATGTGCCAATGGCGCCATTTTGCATGGTGAAAATTACAGCACCAGTATCTTCAATTTCGATAGTATCATGAGCAAAATTGTTTATACTAGATTTTACAGAAACCACATCGCCCAGCATCCAATACAATAAATCTAAAAAATGACTAAATTGGGTAAACAAAGTTCCACCATCCAAATCTTTTGTGCCTTTCCAAGTTTGATAATATTCATTTGGTCTATTCCAAAAACAATTTATTTGAAAACTATAAATCTTTCCAAGTTTATTAGCTTTTATCAATTCTTTTAAAAAAGCAATAGGAGGGTTGTAGCGGTTTTGTTTTACTACAAAAAGTTTTTTGTTGGCAATTTTTGCAGTTTCAATCATTTTTAAACCATCGGTTGCTTTTATACATAATGGTTTTTCGCAAAGCACATGTGCATTGGATTGTAAGGCTAAAATAGAATGCACAGCATGCAACCCATTTGGTGTGCAAATGCTAACCACATCAATTTTCGATTCATTCTCCAATAATTTTTCTATGGAATCATAAACTTTTGCTCCATATAATTCTCCTAGTTCACTTGCTTTTGCTTCAACAACATCACAAACCGCCACCAACTTACCAACTTTTGCAATCTGCTCTGCATGCCTTTTGGCAATTCTTCCACATCCAATTATTGCAAACGATACATTCATATACCTGCAATATTCAAAAAAAAAGCGCAATTAACCTTATAATTTACATTTTTTATACTACTTTTGCACTCAATTAGAAAAAAGATAAAACAAAACCGTTTTAAACAACAAATTAATGTCGCATTTAACACTAGAAAGAAAATCTGAAATTTTCTCAACGTATGGCGGAAACGCTAAAAACACAGGCTCTATTGAAGGGCAAATAGCAATGATAACTGAGCGCATCAACCACATTTCGATGCATCTTAAAACCAACAGAAAAGATTTTTCTTCTCAGCGTGGTTTAATGATAATGGTTGGTCAGCGTAAAAGATTGCTTACATACCTTAGCAAGCACGACCTAACTGGTTACAGAGCTTTAATTGAGAAATTAGGCCTTCGTAAATAATTTATTATATGTAATCAATAAGAATTTTTCCCAACAGTATTATACCGTTGGGATTTATTCTTTATACATACTCTCATTCACAACAGTTGAAAAAGCATATTTTCAACCTAAATATTTTTAAAATGTCATTTTTACAATCAAAAAAAGTTACGTTCGATATCGGTGGCGGTAGAATGGTAACAATAGAAACGGGCAAAATGGCCCGCCAAGCAGATGGAGCCGTGGTAGTACTCCAAGGTAATTGTATGCTTTTAGCAACAGTAGTTGCCAATAAAGAACCTAAAGAAGGTCAATCATTTTTCCCATTATCAGTAGATTATCAAGAAAAATTCTCTTCTAACGGTCGTATTCCGGGTTCTTTTTTCAAAAGAGAAGCTCGTTTAAATGATTACGAAATACTTACTTCAAGATTGATTGATAGAGCACTTCGTCCATTATTCCCAGAGGATTATGTGTGTGATGTGCAAGTTTTAATATCACTTATCTCAAGCGATGATGAAGTAATGCCAGACTCATTGGCGTGCTTGGCAGCATCAGCAGCATTGGCAGTTTCAGATATTCCTATTCAAGAAATGTTATCGGAAGTACGTGTAGCAAAGGTTAATGGA
>JAYTGY010000110.1:0-8045 GCA_043733065.1 Ferruginibacter sp. | reverse complement strand
ACACCTTCGCCTTGAATAATACCATCAAACTCTATATTGAATACTGGTGGCTCTTTTTTAAACTGTGGGCGTGGTTGAAATTGCTGCACTGGTTCTTCCGCCATTTCTGGTTGCTGAATATCTTCATCTTGCAACATTTGCGCTATGGCTGCAGGTATAGTAGTTTCTTCGCTTGTAATGGGCTTATATTCTTCTTCTTGGTCGCCCATTGGCTGTCCTTCTTCGGAATCTTTTTTAAATGGCTTTTTTTCTGCAAGTGGTTTTCTGCCTTTTAATACTGGTGCAGGTTTTGCGGCGGCTTCTACTTTTGGTGCTTCTGCTGCTGGTTCTTTTGCTGCTGCAACATCTGATTTTAAAATGCGTTTTCTTTTTGGCTTTTCAGCGTCGTTTGTTTTTTCTGTGCTCATGCTAGCTTGTTTATCTAGTATTACTTCAATAAGCTCTTGCTTATCAGCTTTTTTACTAGTTTTTATACTTAGTTGGTCTGCAATATCGTGCAGTTCGGGAACGAGCAGGTCGTTCAATTGTGATATATCGTACATAAAAAATTTTCAGAAAAGCATTTTCAAAAATGCGGTATTATTCTGTTGTAAATTGAGGTTGAAATTTTTTTCTTTGATTTGGAAGACGTTTATGCGAAAGCACTCTGACGGGTAACAGTATTACCGATTCCGATGCAATAATACGAGTTTTTCTAATAATAACGAAAAAATGTTTTTGAAAAAAAGTTGCGGGTTTTAGAGTTGCGAGTTACGGGTTTCTTAAATGCAAGTATAAAATAATTTTTGCTATAGTTTTTATGCGCTAAGAATAGAAAATAATTAGCTAAAAGTTTGGTTTAGTGCGCATAAAATTAGTTGCATGCAATACCTCCTATTTTTTAATCAACAGCTTATGAAATTTTTCCAGTTCCACTTTTTCTATTGCAATAAGTTTTCCATCTTTTTCAAATTTGCTTTTAAACAACAACACTCTTTTATGCTGAGGATATTTCTCTAAAATTTCATTAAGCATTTTTTCTGCCACTATATCTCTTTCTTCTACAACTTGTGCAATTGTAACTGTAGAACGATGCGTAACATGTTTCTTTTTTATGATGGCCTCAAGTGTTGCTAATTTACCCGGGTGTATGCCTACTATACGTTGCGCTTTGCCCTGCAAACCCTCCAATTGTTTTTTACTAAGTCCGCCACGCTCCATGTATTGTATGTATATGCTTTTGCAAAATGCATCATCGGGTTTTGCTTTTAATACTTCATCAAGTATGTAGGCCACAATGTCTATATCGGGGTTTATGCGTTGCATTGGGCAAAGTTAAGTATTCTGCGGTTTTGGGTTGCAAGTTTAAAGTCATGGCAAAAACTTTCAACCTTCAACTTTCAACCTTCCTCCCTACATTTGTAAAAACTAATTTTTAATGCAGGATTTTTACGATTTTTTACAACCCATTTCGCTTGCACATATAAGCCAAGACGAAGGTTATACAGACGGGCAAATTGGCAAACATATACTAACACTTGAGAGCGAATATTTTGACATAGACCATGCAAGCATAATCATTATTGGTATAACCGAAACCCGTGGAAATAGCAATGGCCAAAAAGAAAACAATGCAGCCAATATTATCAGAAAAGAATTGTACAAACTACATTATTGGCATACCGATATTATTATTGCAGATGCTGGCAATATAAAAGTAGGGGCTACTTTACAAGATAGTTATGCCGCTATAAAAACGGTGTTAGAAGAATTATACATTCGCAAAAAAACGGTACTCATTATTGGCGGAAGCCACGATATTACACTGGCACAATACCTTGCCTACAAAAGTACCAACCAAATGCTGGAAGCAAGTTGTATAGATTCGTCTATTAATTTAAAAGGCGAAAACTGTGCACCCGCCGAAAGTTTTTTAATGGATATGTTTACAGGCGAGCCTAATTTATTAAAGCATTACAACCATATCGGTTTTCAAAGTTATTTTGTGCACCCACGCATGTTGCAAACTATCGATAAATTACGGTTCGATTGTTACCGGCTCGGCAATGTGCTCGATAATATTGTAGAAATGGAACCCGTAATTCGCAATAGCCACATGCTAAGTTTTGATATTGCTGCTATAAAATACAGCGATTCGCCGAGCAATAAAAATTGTCCAAACGGTCTCACAGGTGTAGAAGCATGCACACTCACCCGCTACGCAGGCATGAGCGCAAACCTAAACAGCATCGGAATTTACGGTTACAATCCTGCAGATGATGTAGAAGACATTACCGCAAAACAAATAGCACAAATGTGTTGGTATTTTATAGATGGTAAACATCGCAACAATCAAGAATCGGCATTAGACGATAGAAATAATTTTAACGAATACCATACCGTATTTGCAGAAGTAGATACCACATTTTTACAAAGCAAGCGCACCAACCGTTGGTGGATGCAAATGCCCGATGGACATTTTGTAGCATGCAGTCACAACGATTATTTGGTAGCGGGTAAAAACGATTTTCCAGAGAGGTGGTTGAGGGTGCAGGAGAGGAATTAGAGCCTCCCTAAATCCCTCCGAAGGAGGGACTTTAAGCCTATGCGGATGCAAGAAAATTTTATAAAATTGTAGTTTGGGTTTTTAAATTGCTCCGACCTTTAGGTCGGGGGAATGTAATAAGTTAAAAAGTTACTTTAGTTCCGAATGCAAAAAATTGGGCAAACGCCTTTGGCTTTTGCCCAAACTAAAACACAGCTATGGTCATCATCGTTGTGTCACTCACTTCATCGATATACCTTTGTTCATCTTTTATTATGCATTAGATTGCCAATTATGAAATACTTTTTACTTTTTCTATTTTCTACAACACTTTACTCCTGCAAGCTCACAGGACAAATATCTCAAAAACAAATAAATGTTTTTTTAAACGATACAGCCATACGCACAGGCCATGCAGGCATAAGCATATACGAACCTACCACAAAAAAAAATTTATACAACTATAATGCCGAGAAAAATTTTACACCAAGTAGCAATGTAAAATTATTTACACTGTATGCAGGCATGAAATATTTGGGAGATAGTTTGGTGGGGATGAGGTATCAACAATTTAAAGATTCTACAAAAATATTTGCAACAGGTGACCCAACTTTTTTGCATCCAGCTTTTAAAAATCAAAACGTTTATAATTTTTTAAAAACTCAAAAGAAAATTACATTTTGCTCCCAATACTTTTATAAAAATTTAGGCGATGGATGGGCATGGAACGATTACTTGGATGATTATATGGTAGAGAGAAGTGAATTTCCAATTTATGGAAACATGCTCACTTTAAAAATTAACAATGATACCTTGTTAACAACTCCCCGAAACATAATATTAAATGCGATAAATTATACCAAGAAAAAGAATACCGAAATAGAGTGGAACTTTAGTAGAGAATGGGGCACAAACGAGAGTTCGGCTTCGGTAAAATCTATGAAGCCAAGCGGGCAGTCATATCAAATCCCTATGTATACAGGTAATTATGATGTATATTCTTTTTTAGCAGATACTTTAAATTTATATTTACAACAGGTAGGTAATAGAGTAGAGGATTCCATTAATTTTAACGATAAAAAATTATCAATCATTCACTCCCAACCCACCGACTCCCTCTTTCGCCCCATGATGCACAACAGCGATAACTTTTTTGCCGAGCAAACCCTACTCATGGTAAGCAACGAAAAACTCGGCTACATGAGCGATGAAAAAATTATTGATACATTACTCAAAACAGATTTTAAAGACCTACCTACAAAACCTCGTTGGGTAGATGGTAGTGGGCTTAGTCGTTACAATTTATTTTCGCCAAAAGACTTTGTTTATTTATTAGACAAAATGAAAAATGAATTTGGCATGGAAAGATTAAAGGGCATTTTACCCACAGGTGGGCATGGCACATTAAAGGGATATTACGAAAATGCAGTAGGTTATATTTATGCAAAAACAGGCTCCATGAGTAACAATGTATCTCTTAGCGGATATTTATTTACCAAAAAGAAAAAAATGCTTATCTTTTCAGTTCAAATTAACAACTTTAGTGGCCCCGAAAGAGCAGGAAGACGTGCTATAGAAAAAATGCTACAACAAATAAGAGAAAATAACTAGGTATTTGCAGGCAGCGTTCTAGACCTTTGCTAGCATCTAATATCTACATCCAATTACTAAAATTAAAATACGCTTATATGAAAAAAATATACTCATTATTTATTATTTTGCTTGCGTTGGTTACATTGCAAACAAAAGCGCAGTTTGTTTGTACACCAGGTTTTGCCGTACAATATTTATCTGGCTCTGCTATTAAATGTAACCCAGTTTTAGTTGATACACCAGCCGTACAACACTATTGGTCGTTCGGAGATGGAAGCACAAACAGTGCAGATGTTTCACCAACGCACACTTTTACAACCAATGGTACATTTATGGTTTGTCATTATGTAATAAGGCATAATCCAAATAATGTTACAGTTTGCTTGGACTCTACCTGTATGCCAGTAATTGTGCAACAAGCTGTTTGTAATTTAGTTGCTAATTATTATAAAGTATACTTAGCTACCAATTCTTTATCGCATCAATATTTTAATAGCTCTACAAATTTTGCCGCAGGCGATTCAATTCGTTGGACATTTGGTGATGGTACAACTTCTACTGATCTTAATCCAATTCATACTTACGCAAACTATGGCGTTTACAATGTTTGTTTAAGAGTAAAGAAAGCACAAATACCTCCTAGTACAGTACCTTGTATAAGCGAAATTTGTCATTTAGATACTATAGCTGCTTTGTGTAATATTCAAGCATATTTTACAAACACGCCAGATTCTGCTGCTGCACCAGCAACTATTCTATTCACTAATCTAACCACAACAGGAAACAGTGGTATTGCAAATATTTATACTTGGGATTTTGGAGACGGTTCAAGTTCTACTCTAATGAATCCTTCCCATATATACACACAACCTGGTACGTACACGGTTTGTTTACACGCAGTACAAACTACAACAGTTGCTGGGGCTCCGCCTTGCACTAGTGTATTTTGCAAACAAATCGTAATTAATGGTCCGCCAGCATGTACACTTGTTGCAAACTATACTTATTATGTAGATAGTTTAATAACCATACCAAACTCATATCATTTTACAAACACAGCAACGCCACTTGCCACTTCAGATTCTATTCGTTGGTCGTTTGGAGATGGTACTTTTTCTAACCAATTAAATCCTTCACATGCTTATACAAGTGCAGGTACATACAATGTTTGCTTAAGAGTAATTAAAAGAAATCCTAATGGCGTATTATCAACTTGTATAAGTGAAAAATGTTACACAATAGTTGTAGCATCAATCATTAATACGTGCAACCTACAAGTATATTTTTCTTCTCTTGCAGATTCAACACAAACAAATATTATTCATTTTACGAATCAGAGTTCTGGATATGTAACTGGCGATTCATTAACATGGTCGTTTGGAGATGGCAGCTCTTCAAGTGCTGTAAACCCTGTGCACACTTATACAACATCTGGCACTTATGTTGTTTGCTTAACTATTAAGAAAAATAATACGGCAGGAACTACACCTTGCATTAGACAATATTGCAAAACAATTATTGTAACAGTGCCTTGTAATTTATTAGCAACATATGCTTATTATAAAGACAGTTCTATAATACCTGCTGTATATCATTTTAATAATACAACAGCAACACTTTCTGCTACCGATTCTATTCGTTGGTCGTTTGGCGATGGTACTTTTTCTAACCAAATAAACCCAACGCATTCATTTGCACAAGCTGGTTCATACATGGTTTGTTTAAGAGTAATAAGAAGAACACCTAATGGCGCATTGACGAATTGCATTGGCGAAGTTTGTTACTTAATTGTTGTACAACCAACGGTAACGCCTTGTACATTGGTTTCAAACTTTACATGGATAACCGATAGTTTACCATCAGTTCCATTAAACACTGTTCATTTTACCAATACATCGGTTCCGTTTGCTGCTAACGATTCTATTCGTTGGACATTTGGAGATGGCACTTCATCTAACCAAGTAAACCCAGCACATGTTTATGCACAAGCTGGAACTTATACTGTTTGTTTGCGTGTTATAAAAAGAACAACTAGCGGCGTTCTTACAAATTGTGTGAGCGAAATTTGTAAAGTTGTTGTTGTAACACAAATTTGCAATATTGTAGCCAACTATTCATGGCATGCTGATTCTGCAAATACAAAAAATATTATTTTCACAAATACCAGTATTGTTCCCAATGCTAACAGTACCGCTGTTTGGTCGTTTGGAGATGGCACAACTGCTACCACTTGGAATGCTTCACACTTTTATACACAACCTGGTATATACGCTGTTTGCTTACGCATTCAATATGGTACTTGTGTAAGTTACAAATGTGATTCTATTACAGTTGTTGCTCCAGTTGTACTTCCTACATGTACTCAGTTATCACAATATCATTTTACAACTACAAATAATACGGTAGCATTTGCGCCAAACTTATTTGACCCAACAGTATTATATACTTGGACGTTTGGAGACAACACAGGTGCACAAGGAGCAAACGCAACACATACATATGCCACGCAAGGTTACTACACCGCTTGCCTTACTGCATATAGAAACAACAATTGTGCAACTACTACTTGCAAAACAATTTATATAGCTCCAAACTGTAGCAATATAACGTTAAGCATTAGTGATGTAAGAGATTCTCTAGTTCCAAATAGAGTTACATTTACTGCATTATCAAACACTGCAACTACAAACCAACAGTGGACTATAACAAAAATTCCAACAACTGCTACAATTGGTACAGTTACGATAAATAGTAATAACCCAACGTATGTATTCTTAGATTCTGGTTATTACAATGTATGTGTAAAAGCTACTTATGCGAATGGTTGTGTAAAAACAATTTGTAAAACAATTCACATTACTCAAAATATGCCTGGTACAAATGTGTGTACATTGCAAGCATATCCAAACCCTGCATCATCTATAGTAAATGCAATAGTTACTTTGGTGCAACCACAAATAATTAATGCAACAATTTATAATACGCAAAATGCTGTTGTGTCTCAAGCTCAACAACAAGGTGTAGTAGGATTAAATACAATAAGTATGAATATTGCAAATTTACAAGCAGGTGTTTACATGATAAGAGTAATATATGGCACACAAGTTTGTTATGCTCCTTTTGTAAAACAATAAAAGCGGCCTCACCTGTCCCTAAAAAAATCGGGGCATGCGAGAGGGGCTTAGAAGACCATTAAATTTTGGAGTATATTTTTAATATAACAATGGCTGTTCAAAAATTGAACAGCCATTGTTATTTGTATAAGTTAATTTGAGCGTTAAAAGCAAACTCTAAAGAAACTCGGGGTTCTAAATCCCTCCTTCGGAGGGATTTAGGGAGGCCTTACCTTCCAAACATCTTATCCATTTCCTCTTTTTTAAAACTCATATACGTCGGCTTACCTGTAGGTGTTGCATTAGGTGTTTCGCATGCAAACAATTCGTCGGTAAGATTTTTCATTTCTTTTTGAGATAATATTACACCTGCTTTTATAGCTTGCTGAAGTGATAGTGAACGCAATAATTTTTCTCGTTTAGAAAATTTAAGGTCGTTGCTAAAATGTTTGTATTGCTCAATTAATTTTTCAATAGCATTTGTTTCGTTGGCTTGGTCCACATCTGCAGGTGTGCCTTGCACCACAAAAGTATTGTTACCAAAGGGTTCTAGCTTATAGCCCAATTGTTCAAGGTCTGGCAACAACTCTGTAAGCATAACCGTATCTGCTGGTGCTAGCTCTATTGTAGTTGGAAAAAGACTTTGCTGTGTAGCTATTGCTTTTCCAGAAATAGCTTGAGCAAAACGTTCGTACAAAATTCTTTCGTGTGCGTTTTGTTGGTTTATGAGTAAATAACCTTTATCGTTTTGCACAACAATGTAAGCATTGTGTATTTGCATTAATGCGCTATGGTCCTCTGGTTTTTCATTGTTA
>JAYTGY010000109.1:0-6930 GCA_043733065.1 Ferruginibacter sp. | reverse complement strand
TTTCAAAACAGCCAATAATCCTGCAATTACGGCGAAAAGGGCAACACCCTCTACGAACGCAGCTGTAAGAATCATATTTGCACGAATGTCGTTAGACGCTTCTGGTTGGCGAGCAATAGCTTCTACTGCACCTTTACCAATTTGACCGATACCAATACCAGCACCGATAGCTGCAAGACCTGCACCAATAGCTCCACCCATGTGAGAGAAACCAATTTGTACTTCTAACAAAGTTGTCATTAAATTCATGATACTTGTGTTTTATATGTGAAAAATAGAATTCAAAGCCTCATCCCCCGCCTTCTCCAAAGGAGAAGGAGCCACACCTCAATACTTTAAAGCATCTTCAAATTATCAGAGACTTCAAAGTCCCCCTTCGGGGGATTTAGGGGGCTTAAATAATAACTGCATCCGCATGCCCATCTACATCATCGTGCCCACCTTCAAACGCTTGGCCAATAAATACCGCCGTTAAATTTGTAAAAATAAACGCCTGTATAAATGCCACCAATATTTCAATAAAATAAATAAATACAGTAAACAAAACAGATACTGGAGAAAAACCCCAACCTGCGCCTTTGTTCATTTCGCCAAAAATAAATATCAACGATACAAAACTTAAAATAATAATATGCCCTGCTACCATGTTTGCAAACAAACGAATAATTAATGCCGCAGGCTTAATGATAAATACACCAGCAACTTCCACCGGTATTAAAATAACTTTCACCAAAAATGGAACACCCGGAGGCCAGAAAATATGACCCCAAAAATGAGAGTTTGTACTGAATAAAATAACCACCAAAGATATAATGCCCAATACCGCTGTAAAAGCTGTGTTACCTGTTACGTTTGCCGAGCCAGGAATTAATCCAAAAATATTGTTGATTAATATGAAGAAGAAAACGGTTAAAAGGTATGGTAAGTATTTATTCCATTTTTTACCAAGGTTTGGTTTAGCCACATCATCTCTTACAAAAGTGATAACCGGCTCCATTACATTTTGCCAACCTTTTGGTGCAGAAGTAACACCTATTCCATTTTTATATTTTTTAGCAATACTCATCATTAAAAACACCAATAAGCTTAGTGCCAAAATCATTTGTGTCACATTTTTTGTAAGCGAAAAATCATATACCGCTGAACCATCTTCGGCTACGATATCACCACTTTTTTTAGGGTCTTTTGTATATTCATAACCATTGTATGCAGTTTCGTTTTCTTCAGTTCCAAAGCGGCTAGAAGAAAAAACAGATAACCCTTTTGTAGGCGAATATAAAATTACAGGTAATGGAATGGTAGCATGAACTGAACCAGCTGTAAAGAAATGAAACTCATGAGCATCTTTAATATGGTTCATAATTATCTTGGCTGGGTCTAGCTTTTCTGCTGCTGGCTCATGCCCGCCTTCTTGTGCAGGTTCTTGCGCAAAGCTATTTGTGCTAAAAACAGTTAAAAAAAGGCTGAAAGCCAATACCAATATAGATTTGATGCTCTTTTGTACCATATACATCCTCAATTTTGCCGCAAAGATAAGGGCAGAAGGGTGAAAAAGGAAATTTGAAGGAGAAATGTTGAAGTTTAATATAAATAACTTTGACTAAAAATAAATATGAAAGTTAAGAGTTATAAGTCTTCATCTTCTCTAATTTTTTTTATTTTCTCAAGTTCTATAACATCAATCTGATCTTTGGGTCTATTTACTGCCTTTTTATTAGCAATTAAATGGTTAAGATGTAAAAAAGGGATTTCTATATTTTCTATAGTGGCAATGGTAGCCATGGTAACGCATTCATCAAAACTAAAACCCTCTAACCCTTTCATTGATGTCATTATATCCAAACGCAATCCATTGTTTAACCTAAAATCGCTCCAGCCAGGTACAAATTGCAGCCTGTCAAGCATGTCATAATCTCCCATATTTGCATCTGAAAATGCCTTCCGCATATTTAATCTGTTTTCAATAGAATCTTTTATCCAAATATCCATATCCCCTGTGTAACGTTGAAACCCATGAAGATTGGTAGCATAACCTCCGACCATTATATATTCTACTTTGTGTTCAAAAAGTGCTTTCCAAAATTTTAGAATTTCCTCATCAAAAATATCCATACATATTATTTTTTGAGATTAAAAGGTTTGTGTGCAATTGAAAACTTTTCCATAGTTTTTTGAATTTTATAAAGTTTGGTAGCAAACAAAAAGCGTTCTTTATGCGTTCTAAGCAGGGCTTCTTTTAATAATTCATTTTCTGCCTTTATGAATTGTTCATTTATAGATAATGAAATTGCTTCCTCTTCTGCGCTATTTAATTTTTCACTTTGCATAGTACAAATTTACTAATATTTAGTTATTGGACATTAGGAATATTAATTACAATAAGAGAGTAAATTAGATGTACTGTGATTTATATAATGATTAATTCCATCGCTTTATAATAGTAACAAAAGCTATAATGAAAACGATTAACCCTACCATCACTATTATAGAATTTGGATTTGCAAAATTAACCGTCCAGCCAAAAGCAGCAATACGCTTTGGCGGAAAAATCCGTTTGTCATTTTTGTTATAATAAAACATTCCCCATTTCCAATTTGATGGATCTTTGTGCCAAGCGTTTAAAGTTTCTTTGCTGGGTTGGGTGTTATATGTCATTATTTATTTTTTATGAGTACGATTTTACCTCTATGATTTTTACGTTTCATTAAAGTAAATTAAAAAATATTTAAAATAAAAGTTATGATTTTATGCCAATGGTTTGGATAACGAATATAGATGTAAATTAGTAGCAATGAGTAAAGCAATTGATTAAAACTGTAAGACTTTTTTTAAAATTAATTTGTAATAACCTACTTTCACTCTCTTGAAAAAAATCACCCGAACAGTTTGGATATTATCACTCGTAAGTTTATTTACAGATATGGCAAGCGAAATGCTGTATCCAATAATGCCTCTGTATTTAAAAAGTATTGGGTTTTCTATTTTTTTAATTGGCATTTTAGAAGGTGTAGCTGAAGCCACCGCAGGGTTAAGCAAAGGTTATTTTGGAAAATTATCTGACAGCACTGGCAAACGTATGCCCTTTGTGCAATGGGGTTATGCTTTGAGTGCAATATCAAAACCATTGATGGGAATTTTTATTGCGCCGCTATGGATATTTTTTGTAAGAACGATAGATAGAATTGGTAAAGGCATTCGTACAGGAGCAAGAGATGCGGTACTTTCTGATGAAGCTACAGCAGAAACAAAAGGAACTATTTTTGGCTTTCATCGTTCTATGGATACGTTGGGCGCTGTACTTGGCCCTCTGCTTGCTTTAGCGTATTTACAATTTTATCCTGAAGATTATAAAACCCTTTTCTTTATTGCTTTTGCGCCAGGTGTATTAGCGGTAGTTTGTGCGCTTTTAATGAAAGATAAAAATGTTGTTCCGAAAAATACTAAATTAAAAACATCTTTTTTTTCTTTTTTAGATTATTGGAAACAAAGTCCTGCCATGTATAGAAAGCTGGTAACAGGGTTATTAATTTTTACTTTATTCAACAGCTCCGATATTTTTCTTTTGCTAAAAATAAAACAAACAGGCGTAACTGATAGCCATGTAATAACTGTTTATATTTTTTATAATTTGGTATATGCCATTGCTGCTTTTCCACTTGGTATATTGGCAGATAAAATTGGGCTAAAGAAAATATTTATTTCGGGGTTATTTATTTTTGCCATTGTATATGCAAGCATGGCTTATGCAACATTACCTTATCAATTTTATATTGTTTTCTTTTTGTATGGTGTGTATGCCGCAGCTACAGAAGGCATTGCCAAAGCATGGATAAGCAATATTTCTGCAAAGGAAGATACGGCAACAGCTATAGGAACATACTCGGCTTTTCAAAGTATTTGTACAATGATAGCAAGTAGTTTAGCTGGTTTTATTTGGTATAAATTTGGAAGCAACACTACGTTTTTACTTTCAGCAGTAATGGTATTTTTAGTGGTATTGTATATTGCTTTTTTTGCTGTAGAAAAAAGAAAATGAAAATGATTAAACCGTTTCTTCTTGCTTTTCAAACTGCATTTTGTGCAACTGATAATAATGACCTTGCTTTGCCATGAGCTCAGCATGTGTGCCCATTTCTTTTACTTCGCCAGCATCTAATACCAATATTTTATTTGCCTTGCGAATGGTACTTAATCGATGTGCAATTACAATAGATGTACGCCCTGCAATCAATTTATCGATGGCGTGTTGTATGAGTGCTTCGCTTTCGGAGTCAACAGAAGATGTAGCTTCGTCTAAAATAAGTATTGCTGGATTGTATAGCAATGCACGAACAAAAGAAAGCAACTGCCGCTGCCCAAGAGACAGTGTGGCACCACGTTCCATCACATTATAATCATACCCTCCTGGTAATCTTTCAATAAAATCGTGCAAGCCAATAAGCTTTGCTGCTGCTATTACTTCATCTCTTTTTATATCTGTATTGCGTAGCGTTACATTATCTATTACACTACCACTAAACAAAAATACATCTTGCAATACAATACCAATTTTACTTCGCAGATAATCTAAATCATACTCTTCAATATTTTCGTCATCTATTTTTATAGCGCCTTTTTGTACATGGTACAATCTGCTTATTAAACTAATGATAGATGTTTTACCACTGCCCGTATGCCCAACAATGGCAATGGTTTCGCCTGCTTCTATTTGAAAATTTATATTTTTCAACACATATCTTTCTTCTATGTAAGCAAATGATACATTTTCAAAATTTACTTTACCTTGCAATGTTGTGGGTGCTAATGTTCCTGTTCTTTCTGCTACGTCTTCATTATCTAAAATAGTAAAAACTCTTTCGCTTGCAATAACACCCATTTGTAACACATTAAATTTATCTGCTATTACTCGCAAGGGGCGAAACAGTAAATTTAAACACAAAATAAAAGAAGTAATTACACCGCCAACCTCAGCCGCCTTATCGGCAGAGAAACCTGCTTGCATTCCGCCCCACCAAACGAGCAAACCAATAGAAACTGCCGAAACCAATTCTACCACAGGGAAAAAAACAGAGTACGCAAAAATACTTTTTATGTTTGCGTCTCTATGTTCTTTATTGATGCTTTTAAATTTTTCTTGCTCCCTTTCTTCTGCCGCAAATGCTTGCACAATGCCCATGCCTGTTATATGCTCTTGTACATATGCGTTAAGCGAAGCAACTGCATTGCGTACTTTTATAAAAGATTTGTTTACACTTTCTTTAAAAAAATAGGTAGCAATTATTAGTAATGGGAATGGTGCTAAACAAACCAATGTAAGTTGTGGGTTTGCCCAAAACATATAGGTAAGAATAGAAATGATAGACAACATGTCTGCAATGATAGGAATGAGTCCATCACTAAAAATATCGTTTACAGATTCTATATCATTTATGGTTCTTGTGGTAAGTGTGCCTATTGGTGTTTTATCAAATTGAGATAAATTGAGGTGCACAATTTTATTGTAAGTAGTAATGCGCAAATCCTTCACCACGCTTTGCCCTAGCGATGCGGTGGTAAATGTAAAAAAGAAACGACAAGTAGTTTCTATCAGCAATAATGCAATTTGTATAATGGTAATTTCTATGATAAAACCTCCTGGTCCATTTATAAAACTACCAAAGCTTTTATCGTTTATGCCATGGTTAATGGTAAGCTGAATAAGCAATGGCCTTAGTGGCGCAATAATGGCAAGAAATAGGGATAAGAAAATAGATAAATAAAATTTCTTTTTATACGGCTTTGCAAAAGCAAATACTCTTTTGAGTACAGATATATTAAGTTTCTTTTTTGGTGCTGACATGAAGGCAAAGTTACGATGTATTCACCGCAGAGAAAAGAGTTAAAAGAGATTTCGCAGAGTTTTATCTTGCGTCTAACATCTATCAATCTAACATCTAACTATCCAACAACCCCTTTATATCTTTTACCAACTCTCTTGTACTAAATGGTTTTTTTACATACAAAGCTGCACCAAGTTCATACCCTTTTTTAATATCGGAGTCTTTTGTTTTGGCACTCATAAAAATGACTTTGCTATTTTTTAAAGTTTTGGTACTTTTTATATGCTTGCAAATATCATATCCATTTACATCGGGCATCATAATATCTAATAGCACAATATCGGGTGTGGCTGTATTTAAAATATCAAGTGCTTCTTCACCATTACGTGCTACCATTACTTCGTAGCCATTTTTTTTCATTAAAAATTCTAATGACATTAATATGTACGGGTCATCATCTACTACCAAAATTTTATGCACTACATTCATTTTTTACTTAATTATTTGGAAGCGTAAAGATAAACGTTGAACCATTCATACCATTACTTTCTACCCATATTTTTCCTTGGTGCATTTGTATTATTTTTTTACTAATGGCCAACCCTAGCCCACTTCCTTCGGGTTTTTTAAGTGTTTGATTCTTTGCTTGAAAAAATTTATCGAATATTATCTCCTGCAATTCAGGTAAAATGCCTGGCCCGTTATCTTCTACCCACACTTGTATTTCATCGTAATTGGTATGTACCGATATTTTTATTTTTCCTGTATTCTCCTCTACAAATTTTATAGCATTAGAAATTAAATTGTTTAAAACTTGTTGTATGAGTGCGGCATCGCAACGCATTACAAACATGGTATCAGGAATGTTTTTTTGAATAATAATATTTTTTTCATCTGCCAAGGTTTGCAAAGACGCTATGGCTTCTGTAATAAGCGTATTAAGCACTACTTCGTTAAACGATAATAATTGTTGTCCGCTTTCATACCTTTCTAAATTTAACACTTGCATTATTAAATGACTTAATCTTTCTGTTTCTCTTATTACATTGCCTAAAAAAAGTTGTCGCTCTTCTTCGGGCATATCGGTGTTGTCATGCACAATTTCTGTCAT
>JAYTGY010000108.1:0-2499 GCA_043733065.1 Ferruginibacter sp. | reverse complement strand
AATGCCGATGCATTACTAGCCAATGGTTTTATAAATGCCGTGGCGTTTGAAGTGCAACAATTGCAAAAAGTAATGCAGTTTTCTATAGACTTAAATGTAATGGGCGAAGCCATATTTTTGCCCGACAAACAAGAGCTTATTTTGTACAGAATTATACAAGAGTGCCTACACAATATTGTAAAACATGCGGCGCCTACCGAAGTACATATTATTATACAATTTGAGCCAAACAATATGAGTATAGCTGTACAAGACAATGGCAAAGGGTTTAAAACAAAAGACCCACTGCATGGCCTTGGTCTGCGCAATATACAGGAACGTATAAAAATGATTGGCGGCAATTGCCATATAAAAAGTATTTTAAAAATAGGTACAAGTGTTACCATAAACTTACCCATACATGCCTAAAACAATGCACAATATTTTTTTGGTGGACGACCATGTACTGCTGCGAGATGCATTAGCGGCTTAAATAGACAATTTTGAAGGCTGCCGTGTGGTGGGCCTAGCGGCAGATGGGCAAGAACTTACACAAAAAATAGGCAAAGGCACAGAGCCCGATATTGTAATACTAGACCTCAATATGCCTCGTATGGATGGCTATGCTACTGCCGAATGGCTTAAGAAAAACAAGCCAAATATAAAAATACTCATACTTACCATGTACGATAGCGAGGTAGCACTTATACGCCTGTTGCAAACGGGTGTGCGTGGCTTTATGAAAAAAGATATAATGCCGCATGATCTTAAAGCCGCCATATATTCTGTAGCCGAAAATGGCTATTATTATTGCAATAGGGCTACTGGTAAGTTGGCTTCTTTTTTTTACCAAAACCCAAAAGGGCAATCCGCTTTCGAAAAATCGCTCTTGTCTGCCATGGAAATAGCTTTTTTAAAATTGGCTAGCACCGACCTTACGTACAAAGAAATAGCGGCACAGCTTGGTATGACGGCTCGTGCTATAGATGGCTATAGAGATGCCCTGTTTGAAAAGCTAGATGTAAAAAGTAGGGTGGGGTTGGCTATATATGCGGTAAAGTGTGGGATTGTTACGTTTTAGGGAGGTTTGAGAAGTTTGAGAAGTTTATAATGTTTTTATTTACCCTCTTGTATAAATGCACTTGGTTTTGTTTAATTTTAAACTAAATTTGTATTTAATACTTTAAAAAATACATAATAAAATTATTGTCATGGAAGATACAATGCTTATACAATTAACAAATAAGAAAGCAGCAAGACTTTTACATGATATGCAAGATTTAGACCTCATAAAAGTACTAGAAGAAAATATAGTTACCCCATCAAAAGAAAAACTCTCCAATAAATACAAAGGTATTTTTACCAAAGAAGAAGGACAACAATTAAACGAACATATACAACAAATGCGCAACGAATGGAACAATATTTAATAGATACCAATGTAGTATCTGATTATTTTACTGCTTCTTTTTCTGCTGCGGGTATGCAATTTATGGATGAGGCTATAGATGCCATTCCAAATCTTTCTGTAATTACTCAAATAGAATTGCTTTGCTGGAAAAAAGATACTACTACAGAACAAAAAGTAAAAGATTTTATAAACGATAGCATTATACAGGACATTACACCCAATGTTATTAACCATTGTGTAAGCATACGAAAAGGCAAAAAAATAAAAACCCCTGATGCCATTATTGCTGCTACTGCATTGGCTTATGGCTATACCATTATTACAAACAATGAAAAAGATTTTAGTAATATCAGCGGATTAAAAATTATTAACCCTTTTACTTTACAATAATAATAGTACACATTTGTTTTTTGTTACTTCACAGCGTTCGCTTCTTGTAAAAAGTATTTGTGACCTTACTTGAACATTGAGCGTTGAACACCTGCCTACCTGCAAAGGCAGGTTGATTCTTGATTATTTTTTATTCGCATTTTTAACACATTTGTTTCCTCTGGAGGCAATACAATACAACCCACCCCTCCGCTGGAAGGGCTTTACTCTATCAACTTATTCCTAATAGCATACATCAACAAACCACCCACGGTTTTTGCGTTTACACGTGTCTTCATATTTTGGCGTATGGTTTCTATGGTGCGGGGGCTAAGAAAAACTATTTTAGAAATTTCATCTATCGTTAAATCTTCTGATAATAGTTGCAATATTTTCATTTCTTTTTCGCTGAAACTAATGGGGAGTGCTTCGCCATAAGTTTGGCGTACATTTTTTTTGCTCATTAGTTTGCCCATTACTGCTTGGTTTACGAGGTCGTTAAAATAAAACTCTTCGTTCATACAAGTAAGCATGGCTTTGTATATTTCTTCGGGGTCGGTAGTTTTGGTGAGGTAGGCATTGGCACCCATTTCCATCATTTTATTTATCATTTGCTGATCGTCGTACATGGTAAGCACAATTATTTTTACCAATGCATATTCTTTACGTAGTATTTGTAATGCATTTATGCCATCTATCTCAGGCATACGAATATCCATCAACAATACATCTGGTAATTT
>JAYTGY010000107.1:0-6489 GCA_043733065.1 Ferruginibacter sp. | reverse complement strand
GCATTTATCGTTAAGTTTTTGTTAGCTTCTATGTTTTTTAAAATTGTTTTAGTTGTGTTATTCCATTGTACAACCACAGAATCTATCATCATTGTTTTCCCAAGACCAAAATGCGATATGTTTTGTACACTACTCATGTATCCTCTGTAAGGAGTGTAATCATACATTTGATGTTGCTTATTATAATACAAATGAATGATAGAACCAATAGCATCTTTATTTTTTTCATTTCCGATGAGGTTAATATTGATGTAGTTATTTTCGCCATTTGAAACTGTTTTATTTTCTAACAAACTTGCATTCATATTTGTATTATTGCATACAACATCCATATCGCCATCATTATCAAAATCTGCATAAGCCATGCCTGCACTATATGTTGGCGTAGCCCATCCCCAATTATTTGTTTTATTTGTAAAAGTTAAATCACCATTATTTTTAAAAATATAATTACTGATTTTTAAAGTAGGCACTTGTTTTAAAACTTCTGCAGAAGTGGCTGTGTTTACTGCATTATTTCTATACGCCATAAAATCCATATCAGAAATATCTTTTGGAAGCCCATTACTTATCATAATATCTCTCCATCCATCATTGTCCATATCAATTAATAATGGAGCCCAACTCCAATCGGTTTGTGATACTCCACTTAGTTGTGCAATTTCGCTAAACACAGGTTTGCGAATACTATCAATTATTACAAAACCTTGGTTTAATTGTAAAGTGTTTCTTACATATTGTTGCATGTAACCATACCGTGTACAATTTTGCTGGTACTGGTAACTAGCATCATTCATCATCATTTTCGAACGATAATTATCTGCAGGTGCCATGTCTAATTCAAACACATCGGGTAGTCCATCATTATTTATATCGGCAACATCATTGCCCATGGCATTTTTACTTGTGTGTTTAAAGTACTGTGCACACTCTTCTTTAAACGTTCCATTTTTTTGATTTATGTAGAGCAAATTATTAGAAATATAATCGTTGCTTACATAAATATCTTTCCAACCATCGTTATTAATATCGCAAATATTTACACCAAGCCCATACCCTTCGACAGTTATACCTGCTTTATTACTTACATCTTTATATACGGGATGATGTAGTGTGCTATCGAAAATATTTTCAAATAATTTATCGGTTGTTTTAAAACTACCATCCGTTTTTATTTCTCTAAACTCATTTGCATACTGCCCTGTTAAATCATTTTCCAACAAGTAAACATCTAAGTCGCCATCGTTATCATAATCAAAAAAAGTAGCCATGTGTGTGCTACTTGTGTCTGCCAAACCATAAACTTCGGCTTCTTCTTCAAAAATTGGGATACCATTCGTTACTCCTTTATTAATATACAATAGATTTTTTCTTGCCTCAATAGATGGATATACAGCACAGCTAATGTAAATATCTTTCCAACCATCATTATTAATATCTACAACCGTTACACCCTTGCACCATTTTTCTTGCCCATCTACTTTCGCAATACTTGTTACATCTTTAAATTTTAAATTGCCTTCATTTAAAAAAAGTTTATTGGCAGTTACACTTCCTGTAAAATATATATCCATTAAACTATCATTGTTAAAATCGCCAATACCAACCCCACCGCCGTTATAAATATATTCATAATTCATTGGGTTCAAAATATCATCTTCCTTAATTTCGTTATTAAATATAAGCCAACTATTTTTTGCATCTACTTCTTTAAAAAGTGGATTATCGTTTTTGCAACTACTCACAAAAACCCAGCATAATAAAAAAGCAAAATATTTATACATTTTTTTTTGAAATTAACAACGCTAAAACTACTGAATAAATGAAAAGGATTTATGAAATAAATTAATTAAAAAAGAAACAATAGGATAACTACCGAAATTACCACCGCAAACGTTTGCTTCATTTATATTTTTATTATTTCAACAAATATCTGTGTAAAAAAATTAAATTACGAAATAAAATAATCATTTTACTAAATCATTTTTTTTAAACAAAGTAATATCAAAACTTTATGTATAAGTTTAATAAAATCATAGCTATTGCAGTCTTATTAGCTTTAACAAATTGCAATAGTAATAAAACATCTCCCACCACCAACGAAGTTACCGCCACAAACCCCAAAGACGACAAATGGTGGAAAGAAGCAGTGGTGTATCAAATTTACCCTCGCAGTTTTAAAGATAGCGATGGCGATGGTGTAGGCGATTTGAAAGGTATTATTTCTAAGTTGGATTATATAAAAAGTTTAGGAATTGATATTGTATGGCTCAATCCAATTTATGGCAGCCCCAATGCAGATAATGGCTATGACATTAGTGATTACGAAAGTATAATGAAAGAATTTGGCAGCATGGATGATTTTGATACATTGCTAAAAGGCATGCATGATAGAGGAATAAAATGCGTGTTGGATTTGGTGGTAAACCATAGCAGCGATGAACACAAGTGGTTTATGGAAAGTAAAAAAAGCAGAAATAATCCGTACCGAGATTATTATCATTGGTGGCCTGCAGAAAAAGGCAAGCCTGCATTTCGTCCAGGTAGTTTTGAAGTAGATGGCAGTGGATGGCGTTTTGATAGCACCACAAATGCTTACTATTTACATTATTTTAGTTACAAACAACCAGATTTAAATTGGGAAAATCCTACTTTGCGTAAAGAAATTTATACCATGATGAATGGATGGTTTAAAAAAGGTGTAGATGGTTTTAGAATGGATGTAATTCCTGTAATAGCCAAGGACACTACGTTTCCTGTGATTACACAAAAAGAATTGGATGAGAAATATGGTGGCGGATGGTTTACTTATTTTGCAAGTACACCTGCTGTGCATACTTATTTGCATGAGATGAATACCGAAGTTTTGAGTAAATATAATGTGATGGCGCTATCGGAAGGTGCAGGTACAACAAAGGCTACGGCTATGAATTTTGTGGATCCTTCTCGTAAAGAGTTAGACATGAGTTATCATTTTGATGGGGTAGATTTGGGATATGTAAAGGGAAAATATAAAACCATGAATCCGAATTGGAGCTTGGTGGACTTTAAAAAAATATACAGCGATTGGGATAGTGTATTTGCAAACAAAGGTTGGGGAACAATTTATTTAGCCAACCATGATCAACCTCGTATGGTGAGCCGTTGGGGAAATGATGCACCTGAATTTAGAGAAGCTTCTAGCAAAATGCTTACGACATTTTTATTGAGTATGCGTGGCACTCCATATTATTATTATGGTGATGAGTTGGGCATGACAAATTTAAGATTAAACAAAAAAGAAGATTTTAAGGATATAGAAATAATGGCGGAGTTTGGTAAAATAGAAAATGCAAAAGGCAATGTGCAAGCATTTATTGATGAACAAGTAAAATATGGTGGTGGTAGAGATAATGGCAGAAGCCCTATGCAGTGGAGTTCAAGCACCAATGCAGGTTTTACTACAGGATTACCATGGTTAAAAGTAAATGAAAATAAAACTGAAATAAATGTAGATGCTGCTGAAAAAAATGCAAACTCTACCTTAAATTATTTTAGAAAAATGACCAAGCTTCGCAAAGATCATAAAGATGTGTTGGTGTATGGAAAATATACTTTGCTAGATACCAACAACCCCGATGTGTATGCATATACAAGAGAAAGTGCAGGTGAAAAAGTTTTGGTATTATTAAGTTTTAGAAAAAATGGAGGCTCATTTAATTTAGGAAATTTACAATTGGGAGAAGAATGGATAAATAATATGGGTGCATTAAAAGTGGAGAATGGAAAAGTAATGTTGCAGCCGTATCAAGCTTGTGTGGTGAAATTGAAATAAAATGCTTTGCATTTTATTTCAATATATTTTTTGTTGACAAACTAATACCCCTGATTGAACTTCAGTGGCAAATAGGATTTAGTTATTAATTGGCTTTTGATAAAAGCCAATTAATAACCTCCATTCAACAGTATAACATTATTCAACTTTTATCGATTATATATAAACAGCAAAATGAAAAAAACAATTATTTATTTTTTAGTGGCATTTACTTTACATGCAAATGCACAAACAAAATTACCGTACCAAAATGCAACATTACCAATTGATGCAAGGGTAAAAGATTTATTGAGCCGAATGACGGTAGAAGAAAAAGCAGGACAATTAAACCAATTAAATGGTGGTGCATTTACTGGGCCGGCAGCAAATGATGCAGGACAAAATGAAAAAGCAAAAAAGGTAAAAGATGGGCGTGTAGGCTCTTTGCTGAACGTTGTTGGTGTTGCAGACACTAGAAAAATACAACAAGAAGCCTTGAAAAGTAGATTGGGTATTCCATTAATTTTTGGATACGATGTAATACATGGTTACAAAACAATTTTTCCTATTCCATTGGCTGAAGCTTGCAGTTGGGATGTAAAAGGCATAGAAAAAAATAGTTCGATTGCTGCTAAAGAAGCATCGGCTGCAGGTGTGCATTGGACGTTTGCTCCTATGTGTGATATAACGAACGACCCTCGTTGGGGACGCATCATGGAAGGTGTGGGCGAAGATCCTTTTTATGGTGGCGTAATTTCTGCGGCAAGGGTAAAAGGTTTGCAAGGAAACTTAAATGACAATGAACATGTGATGGCTTGCGTAAAACATTTTGCTGCGTATGGTTTGGTAGAGGCAGGCAGAGAATATAACAATGTGGACGTGAGCCGACCAATGTTGTGGAACAAATATTTACCACCCTACAAAGCGGCTGTAGATGCAGGCGCAGCAACGGTTATGAATGCATTTAATGTATTGGATGGTGTACCTGCAAGTGCTAATAAATTTTTAGTGACGGATGTGTTGAAAAACAAATGGGGGTTTAAAGGTTTTGTGGTAAGTGATTGGGCTTCGTTTGGTGAAGAAGTAACACATGGCTATGCAGAAGATGGAAAAGATGCTGCATTAAAATCTTTACAAGCCGGAAGTATGATGGATATGGAAGCACAGGTTTCTGAAAAATATTTGCCACAACTGGTAAAAGAAGGAAAAATAAATATCAAACAATTGGATGAAGCTGTTGGTAGAATTTTGTATCAAAAATTTAGATTGGGCTTGTTTGAAAATGCATTAAAGTTTTGTGATAGTGCCAACGAAAAAAATAAAATATTTACTGCCGAAAATAGAGCAGTGGCTTTTGAAGCAGCAAAAAAATCTATTTTATTATTGAAAAATGATAACAATGTTTTGCCATTAGATAAAAATAAAAAAATTGCGCTTATTGGTTTGTATGCCAATAGCAAAGATGATATGTTTGATTTTTGGGTAGCGCAAGGAAGTAGTAATGATGCAGTTTCTGTGTATGAAGGTTTGAAAAGCAAACTAAGTAATATAACTTTTTGCAATGGTTACAATGCAGATAATACAACCAATGAAACATTGATAAACGAAGCAGTAGCAAATGCAAATAATGCAGATATCATTGTAGTAAATATTGGCATAAGTGGAAAGATGGCGGGAGAAGATAGAGCATTATCAAACCCAACAATAAGTGAAGGACAAATTGCATTATTAAAAGCATTACAAAAAACAGGCAAACCAATAGTGGCGTTAGTTTCGAGTGCTCGCCCATTGATATTAACACAAGCCGAACCGCTTACAAATGCATTGGTGCAATGTTGGATTTTAGGAACAGAACATGGAAATGCTATTGCATCTATGTTGTTGGGAGAATATAATCCATCTGCTAAAACAGTGATAACTTTTCCTTATGCGATTGGGCAAATACCAATTTATTATAATCATTTTAATACTGGCAGACCTGGCCCTACAGATGGTGCAGGCAATTGGTTTAGCAGATATAGAGATGTAAAAAATGATCCTTTGTATCCTTTCGGATTTGGATTAAGTTATACGAATTATACTTATGGAGATTTGAAATTATCTGCAACTAGTATTGCAAAAACAGGAAAGTTAACTGCAACAATTGCTGTAACGAATAGCGGCACTGTAGATGGTGAAGAAGTAGTACAGTTGTACATTAGAGATTATGCTGCATCAATTGTGCGTCCTGTAAAAGAATTGAAAGCTTTTGAAAAAGTAAGTTTAAAAGCAGGCGAAACAAAAACAGTAAGTTTTACTTTAACACAAAAAGATTTATCGTTTTTAGATGCAAATGGAAATGCAGTGATGGAAGCCGGAAAGTTTAGTGTGTTTGTTGGTGGCAATTCTAGAGATGTGAAGCAGGGTGATTTTATGGTGAAATAAATAATTATCCCACAAAGGGCACAAAGGAATACTAAAGTTTTCTTCTTTGTGAAACTTAGTGGTCTTTGTGAGAAATCATTGAACAAAGGAATACAAAAAAACAATAACGATTGCGTTAAAAGTGCTAAATAGAATTACTAAAGATGAACTGAGCGTCGCCCCCTACACAAACATAGGGGCAAGCACTGAAGTTCAATCAGGGAACTGAAGCTCGTAAACAAAAAAAATAAAAAATGATGAAAAAACTTTTATTAGCAATAACAGTTTTAAGT
>JAYTGY010000106.1:0-2550 GCA_043733065.1 Ferruginibacter sp. | reverse complement strand
CCATAGAAACTGTTATGAACATTGGTTTCCCTGCTGTCTGTAGTAGTCTTGCACATAAGTGATTTTATACTTTAAACTTTACGCTGTGCAAGAGCTACTACTGCCCATCAGGGCTAGTTTCAGCAGCAAAACTATAATCATCTTTTTATTATGCAATAGATAGATTATAGTAAGAAATGAGTTAATTGTATAACGAAATAAAAACATTACTATCGTTATTTATTCTTTTCTTATAAAGCTTATTCACAAGACTATATTTATCATTTGGCGACCATATTAATATTGGAAAATTGGGGAAATATTGATGCAAAAAAGGCATTTGAAAATAATAACCAGACAATGCATGTACAGGATATTTTTTTAGTATTGATGTGATAGTATCAAGGTATATTTTGTTTTCTTTTTCAGTAGCTAAATATGGATTGAAATAAGGCGTATAGTAAGATGTATAAAATTGGTTGTCCGAAAAATGTATTAATAAATTTGGCTGCGAAGCTTCCACCAATATTTTATTTTGCAAATTATATTTTTCTCTTAGTTGCTTAAGCGTTTCAAGTGCTCCAATAACATTTGATTCGTTTGCATTTTTAAAGTCCATCCAAATGCTTGCTTGCAATTTTTTTCTTTTATAAATAATCAACAAATCTTCAAAATTTTGCCCTACAGATTTATCAGGATCATGGTGCACATCAAAAATATTTTTTACGGTATCGTAATAAATATCAAGTTCTATTCCAGAATTTTCGATTGTAATGTTTTCCATTCTTTCAGGCGTATTTACTGCTTTTATCCAATTCTTATTTGAATTCAAAAAGCCACCTTTCGCTATTGGTTTAATATTTTCAATTGTGTAGTCGGTAAATGTTTTTGGTATTAAAAAACGCACCAAGCCTTTATGTAAAAACATATCTACAAATACTAACAATACGATAACCAAAAGCAATAGTTTATATTTGTTTTTTTGTAGTTTGGTTTTCATTACAGTTATTTAATTTATGCAACTATATTTTTTAAAGGGAAAAAGCCAAAGTATTTGGGGTAATAATAAACCTTTTATACTTTTTGTAATAGCGCAATTATTGTTTTTATCTGCCATAAAATTAATATTTTATAATTACAACTATACATTATTATTTTCGAAACATGAGGAGCTAATAAATTTTACTACAAAACTAAAAATGATAGGCTGGTCCCTATTCTATGATTGTATTATTGTCTTCGCTATTAATGCTGTGTTGTTAATTTTATTGCAGGCTACAAATTTGTTAAAATATTCTTTTCCCAAAATAATGATAATATTTGTTTTTTTTGTTGCAAATACAATTGTTTTACTTGTAAATGTGGTAGATGTTTTTTATTTTAAATTTCATTTTCAAAGATTAAGTGCAGATATAAGGTTTGTTGTAGATCATCCTTTTCAAACTTTTTTTCATCAATCATTTTATATTATCATTTTTCTGCTGTTGCTATTTTTATTTTTATTCTTTTCATACTATAAGCTGCATCAAAAATTTTATAAAAAATTTAAAATTGGCAATACGGGTGTTTTAACAAGTTTTATTTTTGTAATAGTCTTTTCGCTTTTATGGTTAAAAAAAGAAGCTGTTGTAAGAAAATCATTACCAACTTACCCATTGGTAAATTTATCTAATCAACAATTGCCGATAGTACAAAACTCTTTTCACACATTGATTTATTCAATTTATAGAGAGGGGCAATATTTTCCAGTAAAACAATATTTTTCTACTGCCGAGTGCGATTCTATTTTTCCAATTATACAACATGCAGATACATCTTTAAGTAGTAGTAAAAAAAATATTGTATTATTTATTATGGAAAGTGTGCCGTATGAATTTTTTGACACTGCAAGTAAGTATAAAGTAAGAATGCCTTTTTTTGATTCGTTAATTCAAAAAAGTAGCTTCTATACAAATGCATATGCCTTTGCTTTTGAATCTAACAAAGGAATTGTATCCGTACTTGCTGGCGAACCTACATTAACTGATATTCCCTTGTACCATTCTCCTTACGTAAATATACCAATAACACCTGTGGGCAAGGCTTTGTACGAAAATGGATACAACTCATTTTTTTGCATTGGCGATGAATATGATAATTTTGGTTTTGCAAAATGTGCAAATTGGCTAGGCATAAATAAATATTATTGCAAAGATGATATTCAAGAAAATAAAGATAAGCCATTGCACACAATGGGGATGCAAGATGAATATGTATTAGATTTTTTTAATAAAAAAATAACTGAAACGAAACAGCCTTTTTTAGCCATTAATTATAATATTTCTACACATTTCCCTTACGATATACCAGAAGGTTATGGTATTAAAATCCCCCAAAATTACACCCCCGCTATGAAGGCAATGAGCTATTACGATAATAGTCTCTCGGCTTTTTTTAGTAAATCAAAAAATGAAAGTTGGTTTAATAATACGGTTTTTATTTTTTGCCCAGATCATTGGATGTTTCCAAATCAGCATAGTACAATATTAAATAATAGAAACAGTTTTCGTATACCAATTATTATTTATGACC
>JAYTGY010000105.1:0-11957 GCA_043733065.1 Ferruginibacter sp. | reverse complement strand
TTTTACAAAGAAATGAATGAAAGTCTTATGAGTAATGCCAATGAAATAATGGATAGAATGATGCGCAAAGTATCAAGAAATTTTCCATATTGATTTTAATTACTAAAAGTTTAAAAAATCCAAAGAAATTTATCTTTGGATTTTTTTTTCTCTCCTTTAGAGAAATTACAATAAGGTTTAGGCACAGTTATTCTTCGGCTGCATAGGTTCTTCTCTCATATTAGTAAAATGATACTAAATATTTTCCATTTTTTAATTAACCATTATAAATTACCTTTGCGGCAATTATTTAAAACAGACTCAAATTTATTTTATGGCATATGATGTAATTGTATTAGGTAGCGGCCCAGGTGGATACCCAGCGGCTATTAGAGCAAGCCAACTTGGCAAAAAAGTAGCTATTGTAGAGCGTGAAAGCTTGGGTGGCATTTGTTTAAACTGGGGTTGTATCCCTACAAAAGCATTGCTAAAGAGTGCACAAGTGTATGAGTATGCAAAGCATGCTGCAGATTATGGTATAAAAGTAGATAACCCTATGGCGGAGTTTGATGCAGTAATAAAACGCAGCCGTGGCGTAGCAGATAAAATGAGCAAGGGTATTGCTTTTTTAATGAAAAAAAATAAGATAGATGTAATAATGGGCAACGGCAAGTTGGTTGCTGCAAATAAATTGGAAGTAACTGCAGCCGACGGTAGCAAACAAGTGCTAGAGGCTACTAATATTATTCTTGCAACTGGTGGTCGTGCACGCCAATTACCATCATTACCCATAGATGGAGAAAAAATTGTAGAGTATCGTAAAGCAATGGTATTGCCAACACAACCAAAAAGCATGATTGTATGTGGTAGTGGCGCTATAGGTAGTGAGTTTGCTTATTTTTATAATAGCATGAATACAAAAGTGACGATTGTAGAATTTATGCCTCGCATTGTACCAGTAGAAGATGAAGATATTTCGAAAGAATTGGAAAAACAATTTAAAAAACAAGGTATAGAAATAATGACCAATAGCGAAGTGCTAAAAGTGGACACTACTGGCGCAGGTGTAAAAGCTACGGTAAAAACACCAACTGGCGAAATAACTTTGGAAGCCGATATTTTGTTGAGCGCCGTAGGGGTAGTAGCAAATATTGAAAACATTGGTTTAGAAGAATTGGGTGTAAAAACCGACAAAGGAAAAATTATAGTAGATGCAAATGGCCAAACCAACGTACCAAGCCTTTACGCTATTGGTGATTGTACACCAGGGCAAGCATTGGCACACGTTGCGGGCAAAGAAGGTATAAATGCAGCAGAGCATATTGCAGGTCATAAAATAACACCGATGGATTACAACAATATTCCTGGTTGTACTTATTGCTCTCCAGAAATAGCATCGGTTGGTTATACAGAAAAAGCGGCTAAAGATGCTGGCTACGAAGTAAAGGTTGGAAAATTTCCTTTTGTAGCAAGTGGAAAAGCAACTGCTGGTGGTGCAACAGAAGGATTTATAAAAGTTATTTTTGATGCTAAATATGGCGAATTTTTAGGATGCCATATGATTGGTGCTGGCGTTACTGAGTTGATAGCAGAAGCAGTTGTGGCAAGAAAATTAGAAACCACTGCACACGAATTATTGAATGCAGTACACCCTCACCCTACCATGAGCGAAGGCTTGAAAGAAGCTGTGGCTGTGGCTTATGGGGAAGCGACGGATGTGTAGAAAAGATATTAGACATTAGATGTTAGATGTTAGACAAAAGACAAAGCCTTCGAGAAATTGAAGGCTTTATTGTTTTATGCATTTAAATTTTTCCAGTCTTCCTTCCTCATTTCAAATTTTATTTCCTTAGGCCCATTGGTTCCGGTTTCTATCCAACCCGATTTTCTGTAAAATTTTTCTGCACGGGTGTTGAAAGCAGTACCAAGCCAAACTTTTTCTTTGCCTTGTGCAAAATACCAATCAAGCATTATTTTTTGGAGATATTGCCCTATTCCTTTGTGCTCATATTCTGGCAAAAGAAATAAAGCCCAAATATTATCATCTTGCAAATCTGCAATGGCGAATCCTACAATTTGTTGTTCAATTTCACATACCCAACCTTTACCCCTTACAGTCATAAATTCTTCGCAGTCTGCATCAGACACCAATGCAGGGTCGGATAAAGTATTTTCCTTAACCGCATTTCGCACCATTTGAATTTGCGGAATATCTACTATAGTTGCTTCTCTAAAAATCATCTCAAATGTATTGAGTTATAAAAATGACATTTATTTATTCTTTCTTTCACTGCTTAAAAAATAAATTTACATAATTATAACCCATTCTTACATAATATCATAAATTTCTGGTAAGGAAATTGCTTATAGCTGCCGATTGATTATTTTTACCACTAAATTATAACACTGGGCAAATTTTTAAAAATATTAAGCTGGGTTTTACTTGTATTACTTTTTTGGGTTGTGCTCATTAGCATCTCATACTTTGTGTATTCGTACAACAAATGGCTTTTTTATGGATTGCTAATAGGTTGGGTAGTGGTTTGGGTATTGGTATTTAAAAAACTCAAACAGAAGCTACTTTTTTTTATTCCGCTTCTGCTTCTCCTTATTTCTTATGGCTTATTGCATTTGCCATATGTTCAAACATATTTAGCACAAAAAGTAGCAAATGATTTATCTAAAAAATTACATGCAAAGGTTTCGGTAAAACATGTGGATGTACATTTCTTCAACAAAGTTTCTATTGAAGAAGTGATGGTAGAAGATTTAAAAAAAGATACCATTTTATATGCAGGCAGCATTAAAGCTAGTGTAAACGATTGGTTTTTTTTTAAAGATAAAATAGCCATAGAAAATGTGATACTTGATGGTGTTGTTGTAAAACTTCACCGCAGCGATTCTATTTGGAATTATCAATTTCTAGCAGATTATTTTTCATCTCCTAAAAAAACAAAAAAGGATAATGGTGCACCTTTAGATATTAACTTGAAAGAATTGCATTTTACCAATATTCGTTATAGCAATATTGATGAATGGCTTGGGCAAGATATGAGAGTGAATCTAGGAAAAATAGATTTAACCACGGATTTAATAGACATAAAAAATAAAAAAATAAATTTAAAAGAAATAAATTTAGACAACCCAATTTTTGCTATAAAAAACTATACAGGAAAAAGACCTGAAGCAAATGATAATATTATAAAGCCAACAGATATTGCGTTACAAAGCGCTTACAAATGGAATACAGACGATTGGGAAATAAAACTCGATAAATTAAATTTGAAAGATGGAACTTTTAAAGATGATGCAGAATCAGATGAGCCAACTTTGGTAAATCAATTTGATGGGCAACATTTATTGTTTAGTTCTATAAATGCCACATTTAAAAATTTACATTTTTTGCACGATACTATTACAGTAAATGAAATTCTTTCTACAAAAGAAAAATGCGGATTAGATGTAAAAAAACTTTCGAGCAACTTAAAGTTTACTCCTGAGATGATGGAATTTGATAGTCTTGACCTAGTGTTAAATAATAGTAGATTAGGAAATTATTATGCTATGCGGTACGAAAGTTTCAATAGCGATTTTAATCGTTTTTTACACAACGTTACACTGGAGGGGCATTTTAAAGAAAGTGTAGTAAATAGTGATGATATTGCTTTTTTTGCACCATCATTAAAATCGTGGAAACGCACATTTTATTTGGAAGGAAATGCAAAAGGATTGCTGGATAATTTTAGTGGAAAAGATATGAAAATTCGTACTGGCAATTCGTATCTCGAAGGAAATATTGCATTGCGTGGATTACCAGATATAAACACAACGTTTATCGATTTTCAATCGAAAGATTTACGTACAAATTATGCAGATATGGTATCTTTAGTACCATCATTTAAAGAAATAAAAAATCCTGCTATTGAAAAACTAGGTGCTGTTTCGTTTACAGGAAATTTTACTGGCTTTATAAGAGATTTTGTAGCATACGGAAAATTTAATACGGCATTAGGAAACGTAACAGCAGATGTAAACATGAAAACACCAGAAGGTGCAGCTGCAAAATACTCGGGCAATATATCTAGCACTGGTTTTAATTTAGGCTCATTTATAAACACAAACCAAATTGGTGCAGTAGCACTCAATGTAAATATAAACGGTACTGGTTTTGCCTTAAAAGAATTGAAAGAAAAAGTAAAAGGCACTGTGAGCTCAATAAAATATGGCAACTATACTTATAAAAATATTGGTGTGGATGGTGATTTTGAAAATAAATTATTTGCTGGGCATTTTTCTATTAATGATCCTAATCTTAAAATATCGAGTTTAGATGGCACGATAAGTTTTTTGGAAAAAACACCAGGATTTAAACTACAAGCCAATGTGCAAAAAGCCGACTTGAAAAATCTTGGTTTGGTAAAAGATAATTTTTTATTTTCTGGCGATTTAGATTTGGATTTTAATGGCAGTAATATTGATAATTTTTTGGGTAATGCAAAAGTGATGAATGCAAAATTATTGCAAGGCGATAATCAACTTTCGTTCGATTTTTTAAATATAAATTCGGAAATAATTGGCGGGCAAAAATCGCTTACGGTAAACACAAACGAATTAGACGCTAATGTAACTGGCAATTTTAAAATACAAGAACTACCAGATGCTATAAGAGGAATGTTGGCAAAGTATTATCCAACATATATAAAAGCACCAAATTACATTGTAAAAAGCACACAAGATTTTTCGTTTACGCTTAATACAAAAAACACAGAAGGCTATATAAAATTATTGGATAAAAAATTAGGAGGTTTTAACAACGCAAACGTTAGTGGCCGTTTTAATTTGCAAAATAATTTTTTACAATTAAAGGCAAACGTACCTCAATTTAGTTACGATGGAAAAGTATTTAACAATATTACATTTATTGGAAATGGCAATAGAGACTCGCTTGTAAGTGATATTGCAGTAGAAGATATAGCTGTTAATGAGGATTTGCATATGCCAAATTCCACTTTGCGAATAGCTACTACCAAAGAAGCATCTGTAATAAAATTAAATACAAGTGCAAGCAAAATTTTTGGAAATGCAGAATTGAATGCAAGTGTGCAAACATTACGTGATGGCGTAAAAATTCATTTCTCTCCTTCTTCGTTTATCATTAATAATAAAAAATGGCAGCTAGATAAAGATGGCGAACTAACACTAACAAAGAACTTTATTGATGCAAGTGAAGTGAAGTTTTTTAGTGGGGAGCAATCTATTACTTTGAAAACGGAATTATCGCAATATAATAATGATACACATTTAATAGCAAATCTTAAAAAAGTAGATATTGAAGACTTTGCATTTGTACTACCAAAAAAACCAGTAATAAAAGGAATTGTAACAGGAGAAGTAACTGTAGAAAATGTTTTAAAGAAACCAAGTTTTCATTTCGAAGGAATATCTGATAGCACTTCGCTTGATGGAAAATATTTAGGGAAAGAAAATTTAATAGCAGATTTAAATACATCGTCTGGTGCATTATCATATCATTTAGATACCGATGAAAAAGATTATAAACTAACCCTAGATGGGAAACTAAATATTTATGATACAACAGGCAATTCTTTTGAAACCAAAATAAAAGCAGATAGATTAGATTTAGGCATTTTAAAACCCTATTTATCTTCTGTTTTTACTGATGTGCAAGGCACAGCAAAAGGAGATATTCAATTGGTACAACAAAACAATGCACTCTCCTTAATTGGCGACCCATTAATAAACAATGGTAGTTTAAAAGTTGGTTACACACAGGTGCTGTACAAATTCGATAATCAGCAAATACATTTTGGAAAAGATTTAATAGATGTAGGTAATTTACAAATAGAAGATGTACTTGGTAACAAAGGCATGGTAAGTGGAAAAATATATCACCAGTTTTTTAATAATTTTTCATTTGATAATCTTCGTTTTTCTACAAAAAAAATGTTGTTGCTTAATACTACCAAAAAAGACAATAGACAATTTTATGGAAAAGTAATTGGTAGAGCAACTATGACTTTGGATGGAGATATTGCTAACATGAAAATGAATATTGATGGCGAGCCCAGCCCTACAGATAGCAGCCATGTGTATTTGCCAACCGGAGAAAGTAAAGAAGGCAACACCATAGATTATATAGATTTTATACAATTTGGTTCGGTAATGGAAACCGAAACATCATCTAAGGGTGCTGCTAACTTAGATATTGATGTACACATTATTGCAAATGATGCATGCAAAGTAGATGTGATATTGGACGAGTCAACCGGAGATATAATTAAAGGAGAAGGCACAGGTGATCTTACGATAAATGTGGGCACAAATAAACCGCTTACAATGTTTGGCACATATATACTTAGCAAAGGAGAATATACTTTCGATTTTCAAACCTTGTTGAGAAAACCATTTACGCTTACCAATGGTGGAACCATTACCTGGAGCGGAGATCCGTTACTTGCTAATATTGATATGAAAGCAGAATACACCGTAAAAAATGTAGATATTTCCAGCTTTTCTTCTTTAGACAATAGTAGAAAACAAGAAGACATTAGACTGATTTCTCATTTAATTGGAAGCCTTAAAAAACCGATTATAAATTTTGAATTTTTATTACCGGAAAATAGTCAATACAAAAAAGATTTTTACTTATTAAAAAGATTAGCCGATTTTAAAACAGACGAAAATGAAATGAACAAACAGGTAGCCAGTCTATTATTGTTGAATCAGTTTATAAGTAATACCCAAGGTTTGGGCAATGTTACATCATTGGCTTCGGGAGCAATTGGTGGAACAATTGGGGGTATTGTGAGCTCATGGCTAACAGGCCTTTTAAATAATGCATTGGAGAAAGCAACAAAAGGTGTAGTATCTTTTGTGGTAGATGTAAATCCATCTTTAACTGGAGCACAAGCAAATGAGCTACAAGCAAACATACGCTCTAGTTTACAATTTAAACTTGGAAAGAATGTAAGATTATTGGTTGGAGGGAACCTTGAATATAACAATCCATTATTGCAACTTTATAGCAAAGGTGTAGTAACACCAGATTTATCGTTAGAGTGGTTAATAAATAAAGATGGTACATTAAGAGCTGTACTTTTTAATCGTACTACTATCGATGCTACATCTGGACAAAGAAATAGAACAGCAGTGCAGCTTGGTTACAGAAGAGATGTAGATCATTTTTGGGATATTTTTAGAAGTAAAAAAAATATTGCAGATAGGGCTGCTAAAGATTCAGCAGTTAGCAATTAGCAGTTGGCAGTTTTGACTTCTATAATATGTTTGCTTAATTTTACGGATTTAATAACAACAAACAACAAACAACAAACAACAAACAACAAACAACAAACAACAAAAAACATAACAATTAAACAACCAACAACCATACTAGCCATTGAATCGTCTTGCGATGAAACTGCAGCCTCTGTGTGTAGAAATGGCAAAATATTGAGTAATATAATAGCTACACAAAAAATACATGAACAATATGGCGGTGTTGTACCAGAGCTTGCAAGTCGTGCACATATGGAAAACATTGTACCAGTTGTAGATGCTGCAATGAAAGAAGCTGGTTACACAATAAATGAAATTGATGCCATTGCATTTACGCAAGCGCCTGGCCTTATTGGTGCATTATTAGTAGGTTCGCAATTTGCAAAATCGCTTTCGTTGGCAATAGACAAACCATTGATAGCAGTACATCATATGCAAGCGCATGTACTAGCCAATTTATTGCAAAGCCCCGCTCCTAGTTTCCCATTTTTATGTTTAACAGTAAGTGGTGGGCATACACAAATTGTAGTTTGCACATCGCCAACGAACATGAAAGTAATAGGCCAAACCATTGATGATGCAGCCGGAGAAGCGTTTGATAAAACGGCAAAATTATTAGGACTTCCTTACCCTGGTGGCCCGCTAATAGATAAATATGCTAAAGAGGGAAAAGCAGTTTATAAATTTCCTGAACCAAAAATTGATGGATTAAATTTTAGTTTTTCTGGTTTAAAAACATCTATACTTTATTTTTTAAACAATGCTGGTGCTGCCAATGTATATAAAGTAGAATTAACCGCTACGCTAGAAGATAGACAAAAATTTATAGATGGAAATCTAGCAAATATTTGTGCATCGGTACAAGAAAGAATTATTAGTATTTTATTAAACAAATTAAAAAAAGCAGTAGAGCAAACTGGCATTACACAAGTATGTATAGCAGGTGGTGTAAGTGCAAATAGTGGCTTGAGAAAGGCTTTAATAGAAACTGGCGAAAAATTAGGATGGCAAACTTTTATTCCAGCATTTGAATATTGTACAGACAATGCTGCCATGATTGCTATAACTGGTTATCATAAATATTTAGCAAATGATTTTGTTGGAATGGAAGTTGGGCCAAGCGCAAGTAGCGCATTCTGATTTAAGAATGAATATTTAAAATTTAAGATTTCTTTTAAATCATGATTTATGCTAGATTTTTAAGCCCTCAAATTATTGAACCTTGAAAATTGAACCTTCAACCTTAAACCTTGAACCTTGAACACCTATTTCCAATTTAAACAATTCACCATCAACCAAGATAATTGTGCCATGAAAGTATGTACGGATGCTTGTTTATTTGGAGCATGGATTGCAGACAAATTGGAGAAGAAAGAATTTTTACCAAAAAAAATATTTGATATTGGTTGTGGTACTGGCTTGCTTAGTTTAATGCTATCCCAAAAAACAGATGCTATTATAGATGCCATAGAAATAGATGCAGATGCTTTTTTACAAGCCACCGAAAATGTAGAAGATTCTCCGTGGAAAAATAAAATAAATATTTTTCATGGCCCAATACATCAATTTTTTGCTCATGAAAAATACGATTTCATTATTTGCAATCCCCCGTTTTACGAAAACCAATTAAAATCTGATAATGAAAGTAAAAATGATGCCATGCACTCCACTACCCTTTCTTTTACAGAACTGGCTAATGCAATAAAAAATAATTTATCGGCAAAAGGAATAGCAGCGGTATTAATTCCGCATAATAGAGTTAATGATTTAAAACAAAATTTGACTAACGTTCAGCTTTTTATCAAAGAGCAACTAAATGTTTCTCACACTCCAAATAAAAAATTATTTCGCTCTTGCCTGTTAATTTCGGATAATGAGGATAAAGTTTTAGAAAAATCAATATCTATAAAAAATAATATTAATGAGTATTCTACATTATTTATTGAGTTATTAAAAGATTATTATTTAAATATCTAGTAATTTTAAAACCTATTTTTTATCATTTCGTAAATATTATGTAGTAAAAAAATACATTTACCAATTGTGTAATATTATTGACACAAAAACAATTTTTACAAAAAAATGACAAAACTTCAAACATGATGAAAGACTTTTGCAGCTTGAAAAGAGGATATATGATAAATTTTAGAAGAATAATAGGCATTTCCGCAATATTAATTTCAAATAATATTGTAGCACAAGACTCTACTTCATCTCCATTAGATTGTGTGGTTGTTACTAGCCAATATAAACCACAATCTTTAAGAAATTCTGTTTATCAAATAAAAGTAGTAAACGAAGAAAGAATAAAACTGAGTGGTGCTACAAATGTGCAACAAGTATTGAATAACCAACTTGGATTTCGTTTTAGTAATGATAATACGCTGGGGTTAACTGATGTGCAGGTAAATGGCATGCTCGGCAGAAATGTAAAAATATTATTAGACGGTGTGCCGTTATTAGATAGATCTGATGAGCGTGCAAGCCTTAGCCAAATTGATATAAACACTATTGAGCGAATAGAAATTGTAGAAGGCCCAATGTCGGTTTCGTTTGGTACAGATGCTATGGCAGGTGTAATAAACATCATTACAAAGAAAAATAATTTACATCCATTATCCATTTCTGCAAGAGCACAAGAAGAAACTTCGGGCAAAGAATATTATCCATTTAGTTACAAAGGTGTGCATGCGCAAAATATAAATATTACTGCAAATAAAAACAATATCTATTTTAATGCTGGCGGTTCTCACAATGCATTTGATGGCTTTGGTGGAGACCAATATGGCAGAGGAAAAAATTGGTTGCCAAAAGAACAATATTTTGGTAATGCAAAAATTGGTTATAAAAAAGATAAGCTAGATATTTATTATCGTATAGATGGAATGGTGGAAACGATAACAAAAAGGAACCCTATAAATATTGATATAGATGTGAGGTTAGCAAGATCTAAAGATCAACAATTTACTAGTAATAGATTAATGCATCAACTACAAAGTAACTATCGTTTCAATGAAAAAATAACGCTTTCTTCCATTTTTGCATATACAAATTTTTCTAGAGCTACAGCAACGGAAAATCACGACTTTATTACTGGCATTATAACAAAAGGAACTTTGGCAGGCGAGCAAGATGTATCAAAATTAAACAGTTTCAATTTTAAAAATACTTTACAATATACTTTATCACCAAAACTATCTTTACAACCAGGTATAGAAATAAACCATGAAAAAGTAAGCGGAGAAAGAATTGTAGGCACACCATCAATAAACGATTATGCCTTGTTTATTTCTACAGAATATAAACCAACGAGTAAAATAAATATTCGTCCTGGTGTACGTTTCGAAAATAATTCTTTGTACAAAGCCCCTCCTATTATTCCTTCAATTAATACAAAATTTGCAATAAATAAGAATGTTGATCTAAGAATTTCCTATGGTTACGGTTTTAGAGCTCCTGTGTTGCGTGAATTGTTTTTTGAATTTATAGATGTTAATCATAACATAGTTGGCAACCCCAATTTAAAAGCAGAAAGTTCAAATAGTTTTAATGGATCTATTAATTGGGCAGTTTCAACTTCTAAAAAAGTAAAATTAAATGTAACGATTAACGGATTTTATAACACTTTTAAAGATCAAATTGATTTAATAGAAAACATTAGTAATAGAGGACAGTATAGTTATTTTAATATTGATGCAGTAAAAACAAAGGGGTTTTCTTTAGATAATAAAATAATATACAAAAATGTAGATGCAAGCATAGGCTTTACTTATACGGGTTATCAAAGAAAATACAACGATACACTTTACAAAAATATTTCTCGCAATTTTTTATGGACACCAGAAGTAAATGCGAATATTATTTACAAATTAGCAAAACTTAAAACTTCGCTTGCATTCTTTTACAAATTTGTAGGCACAAAACCCGATTTAAAGAATGATCCTACAGGCAGAGAGCCAGGGCTTTTTCCAACAAGTACGAATGCATATAATTTAGCAGATTTTACCGTTACTACAAAAGCTGGCAAAAAGCTTACTATAAATGCTGGCGTAAAAAATATTTTTGATGTAACGGCTGTAAATAGTACAACCGTTGTTTCATCGAGTGTATCGCACAATACTGCCGGTGCATTATCGGTAAACTATGGCAGGTCATATTTTGTAGGATTAAATTTTGAATGGAATAAAAATAAATAATTAACCCCTTAAACAGATAACAGATAAAACAGATGAAAAAAGTAAAATCAACATTTCTTTGTGTAACAGTAGCAGTAGCATTTACAGCATGTAAAAAAGATGCAGACCCAGTTATTATTATTACCAACACCGCTTCTGCAGGAAGTGAAAGAGTTCAATTTAATGGCATAGCTGGCACTGAGGGTGGAAGTGCAGCTGGTAATTCAGTTTATTTAGATTTTAGTACCGATAAAGTAGCCACAGCGCTTCGCTCAGGGTGGGATCTTGGTTTTTATAGCGGTGCAGATTTTAGAGTAATATTAAACAACACTGCAAGCGCCGGCGCAAAAGTATTGTCAAAATTCGATTTGAATACTGTTACACTTTCTGATACTGCTGCGCTCACACTTGCTACAAGTCAAACAGCGCCCGATGTATCTCACTTTGCATTTTTCGATAACATTAATGGCGATATTAATCAGACAGTAATACCAGCAGTTTCTGCTA
>JAYTGY010000104.1:0-5417 GCA_043733065.1 Ferruginibacter sp. | reverse complement strand
GAAGTGCCAGCCTTGCCAGCATTTGCGCTGCAAAAAGCCATATCTACCACCATACGAGATTACGAAAAAGATTATTGGACCGGCACATGCTACACCACCAACCGCCGTGTGTGGGAGCACGACGAAGTGTTTAAAGAATACCTACAAAAAGTGCGTGCTTATGCCATCGATATGGAAACCGCCACCATTTTTTCGGTAGGGTTTTACAATAAAATTCCCACAGGCGCATTGCTACTCGTAAGCGATAGCCCAATGGTGCCCGAAGGTGTAAAAACCGAAGCCAGCGACAAAGCCGTTACCACACAATATGTAGAAGACCACCTTAAAATCGGCATCGATTCACTAAAACAATTAATAAACCGTGGTTTGACGGTGACGCATTTGCAGTTTTAAATTTTACCGCATTGAAAAGAGTTGCATGAATTTTCGCAGAGATTTTTTTGGATTTTTTTAGATTTGGAGAGTGGGCTGAGAAGCTTTTCTGAACATCAGTATCGGGCTATTCGCTACAATCTTTTTTGTTCGTGCCTCACAAAAAAGGATTTCCGCTGCTATCCCGTCTAGGCTCAACAGCATATCTTTTTTCATCTTTTATTATGCAGTAGATTGTGCAATAGATAAATAATTATGGAAGTTAAATTTATAAAAACAGATTCTGATTATCAAAATGCTTTAGCAAGACTAGAGTTTATTTTTGATGCAAAGAAAGGCTCTAAAAATGGTGATGAGTTAGAAATATTAGGAATTTTAATTGAGAATTATGAAAACGAATATTATCCTATAAATGTAGTAAATTGAATTTTGAAATAAAATAGAAATGCAATTACCCAATAGCGAAATAATCATTTACCAAAACCCTGATGGCAACATAAAAATTGATGTCCGTTTAGAGGAAGAAACTGTTTGGCTTACTCAAGCTCAAATTGCTGAATTGTTTGGCAAAGGAAGAAGTACAATTACTGAACATATTCTTAATATATTTGAAGAGAAGGAGTTAGATGAAATTTCAGTATGTCGGAATTTCCGTCATACTGCCTCAGATGGTAAAAATTACGATACAAATCACTATAATCTAGATGTAATTATTTCAGTTGGTTACAGAGTAAAATCTCCACAAGGTACACAGTTTCGCATTTGGGCCACACAAAGGCTTAAGGAATATATCATAAAAGGTTTTGCTTTAAATGATGATCGATTTAAGAGCGGAAATTCTATGAATTATTTCAACGAGTTACAAGACCGTATTCGAGAAATAAGAATTTCAGAACGCTTTTTCTATCAAAAAATAAAAGATATTTATACAACTAGCATTGATTATGATGCAAAAGACGAAAAGACGATTGCGTTTTTTAAAGTGGTGCAAAATAAATTGTTGTGGGCAATAAGTGAGCAAACGGCAGCGGAATTGGTTTATCGTAGAGTAGATGCAGGGTTACCATTATTGGGTATGCAATCTTTAGATAAAAAAAATAATATTGCTGTAAAAAAAGCAGATATAAGTATTGCAAAAAACTATTTGAACGAAGAAGAAATAAAATTGCTTGGTTTATTGGTGGAGCAATATTTAGCTTTTGCAGAAACAATGGCGCAGCAGCGTACAGCCATGTACATGAAAGATTGGGTAGAACGATTAGATACTATTTTGCAATTAAACGGAAGAGAATTATTAACCCATGCAGGTAAAATAAGCCATGAAAAGGCATTGGAAAAATCTAACGAAGAATTTGAAAAATATAAAACGATACAGAAGGATTTAGAAAAAGAAGAAAGTTTGAAAGAGATAGAAATGGATATAAAAAAGTTAAAGAATAATTAATTTTAATAACTTGTATTAAATTTTTCTTATTTAACAATGCTTCCACTGGTACAAATACAAAACCTACAAATCTCCTTCACCCAAGAAAATAATTCGGTGCAAGCCGTAAAAAATATTTCGTTCGATATACCTCGTGGAAAAATAACAGCATTGATAGGAGAGAGCGGTTCGGGAAAATCCGTAACAGCCTTATCGTTTATGCAATTGCTACCAAAGCAAGCAACCATAAAAGGAGAGATGTTGTTTAGCGAAGATGGTACAGCAACACAAAGTCTTGCCAACATTTCAGAAGATGATATGCGTAAAATGCGTGGCAATAAAATTGCCATGATTTTTCAAGAACCTATGACATCGCTCAACCCTGTGCATACATGTGGGGCGCAAGTAATGGAATCATTAATGCTACATAAAAAAATATCTAAACAACAAGCTAAAGAAGAAGCCATAGCCTTATTTACAAAAGTAGAACTGCCTGTACCTGCGGAAATGATAAACCGTTTTCCGCACCAAATAAGTGGTGGACAAAAACAACGGGTAATGATAGCCATGGCCATGAGTTGCAGCCCTGCATTGCTTATAGCCGATGAACCTACCACAGCATTAGACGTACGAGTGCAGAAAAATATTTTGCAACTGCTCAAAAACTTACAAGCAGAAAATGATATGGCCATACTTTTTATAACCCACGATTTATCGTTAGTGGCAGATGTAGCAGACGAAATAGTGGTAATGTACAAAGGCGAATTGGTAGAAAAAGGGAATGCAAAAACGGTATTGGCAAACCCACAACACAATTATACAAAAGCATTATTGGCTTGTATGCCAACGCCAATAAGCAAAGGGAAAAGATTATCGGTTATCGATGATTTTATGAATGAGAAAAATGTTGAAGTAAAAAATATCGAATCAAAAATAATAAACACATCGCAAGAAATTGTACTAAAAGTAGAAAACCTAAAAGTATATTTTCCATTTAAGAAAAATATGTTTGGTAAAGTAACTGAACATTACAAAGCGGTGGACGATGTAAGTTTTAAGATTTATAAAAATGAAACCGTAGGTTTGGTAGGTGAGAGCGGTTGCGGAAAAACAACATTAGGCAGAGCCATTTTACATTTGGTAAAACCTACAAGCGGCAATATTTTATTTTGTGGAAAAGATATTGCAAAAGCTACCGCAGAAGAAATGCGTTTGCTAAGAAAAGAACTGCAAATTGTTTTTCAAGATCCTTATGGTTCACTTAACCCAAGGCTAAGCATTGGTGATGCCATTGTAGAACCCATGAATGTACACGGCTTATCATCATCTAAAAATGAAAGAAAAGAAAAAGCCATTCATTTACTAGAGCAAGTAAATATGCCTGCTGATGTTTTTAATAGATACCCGCATCAATTTAGCGGTGGTCAGCGTCAACGTATATGCATAGCTCGTGCGCTTGCACTCAATCCCAATTTTTTAATATTTGATGAAAGTGTTTCGGCACTCGATGTAAGTGTACAAGCACAAGTACTCAATTTAATAAACGATTTAAAAGAAGCGTATAATTTTACATCTATTTTTATTTCGCACAACCTTTCGGTAATACATTACATAAGCGATAGGGTAATGGTAATGAACAAAGGAAAAATTATTGAAAGTGGTACGGCTGATGAGATTATTTTTAACCCAGAGGAAAATTATACAAAGGAGTTACTTGCGGCGGTGCCAGGTCAAAAACTTCTTATTTAAAATTGTTGGATTTATATTTACCGCAGAGAAATAAGTTAAAAGAGTTTCGCAGAGAAACTCTGCGCAAACTCCTGTTTCTCTTTTTCTCTGCGGTTATTCCTTTGTTTTCAATTTATTTACTTCTGCATCACTTTTAATTGGACTTTGCAAAAACTTGTTGTTCAACATTCATAAGAAAACCTTACTTTTGCGCTCTTTAAGAAAATCATGCCGTAACATGATAAGTGCCTTTTAATAATTAAAGGCTACATTTTCAGTAAGTAATTGTATTTACACGGCATGTAATAAAAACAAAACTCGTTTTATACATGAAATTATCTCAGTTTACCTTCGACCTTCCGCTTAACTTAATTGCCCAAAATCCTACAAAAAAAAGAGAAGATAGCCGAATGATGGTTATCAATCGTAAGACAGGTAATATTGAAAACCGCACTTTTAACGACATTCAAGAATATTTTGACGATAAAGATGTGTTTGTAGTAAACAATACAAAAGTTTTTCCTGCTCGTATGTATGGGCGTAAAGAAAAAACTGGTGCAAAAATTGAAGTTTTCTTACTTCGTGAGCTTAACAAAACAAACAAATTGTGGGATGTAATTGTGGATCCTGCTCGTAAAATACGTGTGGGTAATAAATTATATTTTGGTGAAAATGATGAATTGGTAGCAGAAGTAATAGACAATACCACCAGCCGTGGAAGAACCATTCGTTTTCTTTGGGAAAGTTCAGATGAAGAGTTTAAAGCCATGCTTGAGTTTATGGGCGAAACACCATTGCCAAAATACATTAAGCGTAAGCCGGAAGAAGAAGACAAAGAAAGATACCAAACAGTGTATGCAAAGCATGAAGGAGCTGTAGCTGCACCTACTGCGGGTCTTCACTTTAGTAAGGAACTTATAAAAAAATTAGAAATAAAAGGTGTTCGTTTTGCGGAAGTAACCTTGCATACAGGCCTTGGAACATTTAGACCTATAGAAGTAGAAGACCTTAGCAAGCACAAAATGGATGCAGAGTATTACAAAATAGAAGAAACAGCTTGTGCTATTGTAAACAAGGCAAAAGAAAAAGGACACAGAGTTTGTTCTATTGGTACTACTACCATGAGAGCTATGGAAACATCTTACACCGCTCAAAAAATGCTAAAACCATCTGAAGGTTGGACAAACAATTTTATACATCCTCCTTACGATTTTAATATTGCAGATGCTTTAGTAACAAATTTTCATTTACCAAAAACAAGTTTGCTCATTATGGCTTGTGCGTTTGCCAATTATGATTTAGTAATGGAAGCCTACAAGAAAGCCATAAAAGATAAATATCGTTTCTTTAGTTATGGAGATTCGATGCTAATTATCTAAAATTCTTATAATGAATAATTTAAAACGCCTCAAAAGGGCGTTTTTTCGTTTATAGGCAAAAAAAGGGGCCATGATAGAAATCAAAGCCCGTATTAATCCAATATCCTATGAAAAACCAAGGTAATAACGCTGGTAAGGGTTGTTATATTGTAAGCGAAAAAAAATACTTTTTAAATTGGCTATTAAAGTACCTTTATAATTCAAAATAAAAATATATGCGCACCATACAAAATTGGCTTGCCGAATACGGCGAAAGCCACAAAAACGAAACAAATAAATTAATACATTGGATTTGTGTGCCCTCCATATTTTTTTCCATAGTAGGGCTACTATACAGCATTAAGCTGCCTTTTCAGTTTCAAACACACCAATTAAATGTAGCCATGGTCGTTACTTTATTAGCAGTTTTGTATTATGTAAAACTGTCGCCAAGTTTGGCAATAGGCATGTTTATTTTTAGCACCGTTTGTCTATTACTTGCTCATTTTGTGGAAAAAATGGGTATATCACTTTGG
>JAYTGY010000103.1:0-2902 GCA_043733065.1 Ferruginibacter sp. | reverse complement strand
CTATTTAATGTTTTGCTCAAGGGTAAATATTTTGATGCTGTAAATGTAATTCAAATTATGCTTTTATGTTTTAACATTTCTGTTTTTAAATGATGGGTTACTTTTTTTACAAAAAATGTATTTAACTAAGTCTGACGCTAACACTTTCTTTTTACCATATTTAAAACATAAAAATGAGAAATTATATATTGCTCACGGGCATTTTATGCACTGTTATGGGCTGCCAACAACAAGAAAATAAAAATAGGGAATTAGATCTATTAGCAAATAATGCACCCATTTCATCTTCTGCCGCAGTAGAAAAAAACAACGACCCCGAAAGAAAATTTATACGAACCGCCGATGTGAAATTTAAAGTAAAAAGTGTAGTAAATACCACTACCGATATTGAAAATATTTGTACAGCTCAAGGCGGCTTTGTTATTTATACCAATCTGGCTAGCAATATTGATGACCATACCGAAACGCCTATCAGTGCTGACTCTATACTTGAAACGACACATTACACCATTACCAATACTATGACACTAAGGGTGCCCAATACCAAATTGGATACCACACTTAAAGACATTGTAAAATCGGTAGATTATTTAGATTACAGAATCATAAAGGCAGATGATGTGAGCCTACAAATACTAGCAAATAATTTTACCCAAAACCGTGCAATAAACAATTACAGCAGAATAACAAATGATATTGAAAAGAATCGTAAAAAACTAAACGAAACTACCTATGCAGAAGAAATAGTATTAAGCAAACAAGAACAAGCCGACAATGCAAAAATTGCCAACCTTTCTTTAAACGATCAAATAAAATATAGCACTATCAATTTATCTATTTACCAACGGCAAGGCATTAAGCGAGCCATTATACACAACGATGAAAATATTGATGCTTACCAAATAAGCTTTGGGCGCAAATTGATAGAAGGTTTTACCTATGGATGGAATTTATTGAAAATGCTTTTAGAATTTATTTCAAAACTTTGGGGGTTGGCATTGTTTGCGGGGTTGGCATATTTTGGTATTAAATGGTACACAAAGAAAAATAAAAAATAACATTTAATTTGATTAAAAAAAGCAACTGGTTCTTAGTAAAACTTTAAAAGAACCAGTTGCTTTTATATTTAGTACTATTTATAATCTATTACAGAGAAGAAATATCATCTTCTTTAACTTCTCTTTCTCTAATTCTTAATGCATATTCTATTTCCTTATTAAGATTTTGCAATAAATCTCTATGTAAGTTGTTTAATACTTTGGCATCAATATTTTCGTAATCGCTTTGGTAAGTATGTATCGTTTCGCTATTGTGAGCAAATATTTTAAATTGATACATGAAAGTATTTTTTTCAATGTCATATACATAAACATTGGCAGATACATAACCTCCTACATAAGCGGGTATATCATTATTGCTTTTATTATCATCCTTACTTTTACTAATGTTTTGTTTAATGGCATCGTTATTTAAAACGGGGCTTGCAAACCCATTAATACGCATTACAGCCAAATATTTTTTATCTTCAATAATATCATTTGTACTTTCTAACGAAATTGGGTTTGTATTCTCAATGTCGTTATTTGTCATTCCACTTTTATACCATTTTATTACGTTGCTGTTTACATAATTACCATTGCCGCCAAATGTTTCCCAAATATCAGCAAGTGCTTTTTCATCAACTTCATTTTTTTCGTTCTGTATAAAGCTATTAAAATTGTAGTGATATATAATGGTATTTTTGTCATCAAAGGCAGTTGTGGTATCGTTCATACTAAAACGAGCTTTTAACAATTGCTCCATTACTTTTGAAAAAGATGTATCAATCTTTACAAAGTTTTCTTTTTTGTCTTTATAATTTTTTAGTACAAGTTCATCAACAACTTTTACTTTTTGGGCATATTTTTGTAAAGTTGTTTTATCTGATAATAAAGAAGTCATTTCTTTTTTATCTGCTTCATATTGCTTAGCATATTTTGCATGCTCCATTTTTTCAGAAACGGTAAATAAAATAAAACCGACTAATGCAAGTATAGGTATAGCTAAAGCCCCAAGGCGGTGCCACCAAGGAAATTGTTGTTGCATCATCAATTGCTGAAAACTTTCAGGTGCATGAAATTTATCGGAGCTTCCTGCTTTTCTAAAAGCATAAGTTGTACCAGTAGGAAACAAAGGAATCCAATAAAGATGAAAATAGTTTTGAAGAATTAAAAAGGTATATTTTTCATACTCATTGGTATATAACCCTAGTTCTTCGGGTTTAAAACTTTTTAATTCGTAGCTTCTCGTTCCAAAAACAATCATAAGCAGATTTTTTATTAGAACTTAAAGATATTATAATAAATATAGTATCCAAAAAAAAATTATTTAAATACTTCCAACGCCTTCTCTACCCTACTTATAGTTTCTGTTTTACCTATCATGGCAGCAATATCAAATACAGCAGGGCCAAACTTAGCACCAACAAGCATTATGCGCATGGGCAATTGCAATTCACCAGGTTTTATGTTTTTTTCCGTAGCTAATTCTTTAAATAAAAATTCTATTTCTGATGCGGCAAAATTTTCTAGCATTTTCATTTTCCCGATAAAAGCAATGAAGAAATTATTTTTCTCTTCATTCCATTTTGGTTTTATAGCATCTCCATCCCAAGTGGTTGGTGCTTTAAAAAAGTAAGAAGCTTGCTCATAAAAATCGCTTAGCAATGTGCAACGCCCTTTTACCAATTCTAATACTTTTTCAAAATAATCATTATCGGTAATTGCAATTCCTTTCTCTTCAAACAAATTCTTAACTCGTAATTTGTAATTCGTAATTGGTAATTTTTGTATCCACTGATGATTAAACCATTTCGCTTTTTCAAAATCAAATTTTGCCCCAGCTTTGTTTACACGCTCCATGC
>JAYTGY010000102.1:0-6205 GCA_043733065.1 Ferruginibacter sp. | reverse complement strand
CTAAATTTATTAAACCTATAAACAAAGCTTAGCATAAAATAACGTTGTAGTCTATTTGTTCTAGTATCAGTAATTAATGTTGCACTTACATTTCTACTTACATTGGTATTTTCATTTAATAAATCAAATGCTTGTAGTTTGAAAGAACCATTTTTATTTTTAAAAATTTGTTTTTCCAATGTAGCATTTATGATTAAAGGATTTGCATCTACATTATTTGAATAACCTTCATTTAAAGATTTTGAAACATCGTAACTAAAAATATAATCATACTTAAAAAATAATCTTGATGAATGCGTAAGATTCCATCCTTTTATATTGTTGTTATTAGTAGCAATACTTAACGAATTTTTTACATCGTTTAATGAGTAAACAACTCCCCCACTTGTTTCCAGCCATTTTTTTATTTTATAATCCAAAGAAAAACGCTGAGATAAAACCCAATTATGTCCAATATTTTTATCAGAATTTAAATAAGAAATATTGTTGTTGTAGTTTATAGCTCCACCATAATTAAAAACATATTTTCTATTTTGAATTGGTTTTGATATGGTGTAAAAAGCATTAACATTAAAATAACCATCCTCATTCAAATACCTTGTTTCTTGTGGGCCAACGCCTATTCTGCCTACATTGTTTACAATTTTATCTTTTACAAATGTGGCACTTATGTTACTAAAGAAAACATTGCCACTTATAAAATTAAAATTATTAAAGCGCATGCTAAAAGTATTGCTAAACTCGGGCTTCAAATCAGGATTTCCTATAATTATGTTTTGAATATTTGAAATATCTGGTACAGGCTGCGACTGCTGGTAAGTCGGCTGATTTGTGCTTCCATTGTACGATAAATTAAAAGATTTGCTTTTAGAAAAATTATATACTAATCTTACTGTAGGAAAATAATTTACAAAATTTTGTTTGTAACTTACTTTACTTCCACTAAAAGAATTGCTTTCTAATGTAGCCGGTTGTGCTGCTAAACCTATGCTGTAATTATATTTTTTTAAAGTAGTTCTAAAGTTTACTCCAAAACGATTTGTGGTATAAATATTATTGTAAATGTTTGTTTGTGCTGGTATCAATGTATCTGGGTTTACCGACATATCAAACGTTTCTTTATCATTTTCTATAAATCGTTTATTGTATGCATAATTAAACTCTAATCCATGTTTTTTACTAAGTTGATCATTAAACGATGCACTAATTCCATAATTGTGATTGTTGTTTTGCTGTAATACACTTTGCTCAATAGAATCAGTAAAAAAATAGTTTCCAAACTTATAATAATCAATTATGTTTAAAATATTATCGTATCCATCGGTATAAGATTTTCCTGCATTAAAATTTAATGATACAGTTCTTCCTTTTTTATGAAACCGATGATTGAATAACAAACTACCTGTAAAATTGGGTGTTTCAGACGTATTGCCATCATGATTATTTCCATTATTTAGTGTTTGCAACTTTGGTAATTCATAAAAATAATTTGTATTGGCTTGATAAGTATCCGATAGTTTTTTAAATGTAACCCCCGGGTTAAATTTTATAAAATTGAATGAATCAATTTTATAATCAACTGTAAACAAAAAACGATGGTTATCGGTTACAGTATAATCATTGGTAGTTTGTTTGTTAAACCTTGTGCTATCATTGTTTTTTGGATTTGGATATTCTTGAAACAAATCATTTAAAACCGTTGTGCTTTTTTGAGAAAAACTATAACTACCATTTACCGAAACTTTGGGCGACCAATCGTCTCTGTAGTTTACACCAAAAGTTTTGGTAACACCCACTCCATCGTTATTGCCAAAACCTAAACCGCCAGCACCATTACCAAAACTACGTACCATGCTACCAGCAATGGCTCCCATGCCACCAGGCAATCTAGAAAAATCGAACGTGCTAGCATTGGTATTATTTATATTTCCTGTAAAAGATATTTGCTGTGCATTATTAAAATGGTTAAGCGATAAAGAAGTAATGTATCTTTTTTCAGTACCAACCCCAGCAGTTGCATTTCCAAAAACACCTTTATTTCTATCCTTCTTTAGTTGAATATTCATTGTTTTTGTAGGTTCCCCATCCTTCACTCCAGTAAATGCAGATTGATCACCATAGTCATCAATTATCTGAATTTTATCTACCATATCCGCATCCAATTGACGTGTAGCTGTTTTTACATCGCCTCCAAAAAACTCTTTTCCATTTACTTTTACTTTAGTTACTTCTTTGCCTTGCGCAGTTACTTTTCCATCTTTATCTACCTCTACCCCTGGTAGTTTTTTTAGCACTTCTTCCACATTATCATTTTTACGAAACATGGTACTATCAATTCTATACGCCACCGTATCTTCTTTTATAGCAATTTTTGAAGACTCTACTGTTACCGTTTCCAGCATATGATCCCCTAACGACATTACAACATCGTTGTTTACTACTTCATCGGTAGCGTTTGTAAAATCATATGCATCTAAAAATTTTTTATATCCCAAATGCGATATTGAAATCATTACTTTTTGTGCTTTCACATTATTAAAAGTATAATTGCCCTTATCGTTGGTAAGTGTTCTTAGTGTATCCTTAAAACCAATGTAGTACAGCGAAACTGATGCTTGTGTAAGTGCCTTGCCATCATCCATTTTAGCAGAACCCTTTACTGTAATAGTTTTTTGGGCATTAGCAAAAACAAATGCAAAAACGGAAAGTAGTGTAAAAAATATTTTATACATAGGTAAAAAGTTGCGGCAAAGATACAAATACGTAACATCTCGTAGATACCTTTCATCATAAAAGGTAGAAGTGTTTGAATAAAATTAACAGTCAATAGTGAATAATATTATTGAGAATTGAATTTCTGAATGAAATCTATAACAATATTATTGAACAATTCTGCTTCGTTAAACAAAAAATGTTGCTTTATCGGTAGCACATAAATAGGCATATCTTTTAACTCTTTTTCAAATTTCTTTAATCGCACCCCATCTTTTTCTGTAGTCAATATCATTTTATTATCTGATGGTGTTTTAGCAAATTGCTTTTTTATATCTTTTAAATCGGTACTAGTAAAAATATGATGATCGGCATATTTAAGCATATCGTACCCGTGTACGTATTTTGATACAAATTCTTTTAATGGTTTAGGATTTGCAATTCCACAAACCAATAGCACATCAGTATTTAAACCAAAACTATTTTTTTCGTTTGTAAATAGATGGTAAGGTTTTGCATACAAAATTTCAGTAAAAAATATTTTTTGATGCGGAAATAATTTCAATTCCTTTTCAATTTCCATTTTTTCTTCTATACTTAAATCAGATTTGCATTTTGAAACAATAATAATATTGGCTCTTTTTCTACTTGCTTTCACATCACGCAAGTCTCCAGCCGGCAACATTAAATCTCTACTAAAAAGATTTTTATAATCTGTCAATAAAATATTTAAGCCTGCCCTTACGGTTCTATGTTGAAAACCATCATCCAAAAGAATAACTTTTGTATTTGGTTTTTCATCCAACAATTGCGGAATTGCTTCTATGCGCTCCTCTCCCACAGCTACAGTTACGTCAGGATATTTTTCGTGAAACTGCATTGGCTCATCGCCAATTTCTAATGCTGTTGTGCGTTCATTGGCAATAGCAAAACCCTTCGTTTTTCTTTTGTAACCACGGCTTAGCGTTGCCACAGCAAATGTTTGTTGCAGCAATTCTATCAAATACTCCGTCATTGGTGTTTTGCCCGTGCCGCCAGTAGCAAGGTTTCCCACGCATATTATCGGAAAATTAAACGCTGCCGATTTTTTAATATTCTTATCAAATAAAAAATTGCGAAACATGATAGCTCCGCCGTACACCAGCGAAATTGGAAACAATAAATATCTAAAACTTTTAAGCAATTATTATGTTTTTAAAATTCGTAAATGCGCTCTGGCGTTATACAAAAATCTAATTTTTCGTCCATAGCAGATACATCATCAATAACAACGGGTTCAAAAAAACTAAATCCAATTTTTATTATGTCAGGATTGCACAGTTTAATAAACTTATCGTAATAACCTTTTCCATAGCCAACTCTATTTCCAGTTGTATCAAAAGCAATTAATGGTACAAACATCATTCCTATATCTTTAGGAAAAATACGAACACCACCTACTGGTTCTGCAATACCATATCTATTTTTTTCAAAAAAAGAACCTTCATGTATAATGTAAGACTTCATCGTATCCGTTTCAGTATCAATTTTTGGAAAAATAAAAATTAATTTCTTTACTTTAAAATCACAATAATCCAACACTGTTTCTGGGTCAAATTCGTTTTGCACTTCTATAGGTGCATAAGACATTACTGAGTTTTTTAATTCAATTGGTAATCGCTGAAACTGAATAAGCATCAAATCTTCCAACTTATTTTTTTCAGCCGCACTAAGGCTTCTTCGCTTTTGTTTGTATAATATTCGAATTTCTTCTTTTGTCATTTTTTTTTATTTGGTGCTGTTAGCTTAAAATCATTGGTCAACATTTGTTCGAGCTATTCGTTACAAGTCCTCTCTCGTTCCTCGTACCTCGTCACTCGTTCCGGGCTTTCCACTTCTATCCCGCAGCTCTTCGTCTGTAAATCTTTTATCATCTTTTACCAATGTTATATAAAATTAGCATAGATAGATTAAATTTGTTGTTCTTAATGCTATTATATTTTTTAAGGCATTAATTTAGTGCAAACTTTCAACCTTCAACTTTGAACCATCAACCAAGCAAGAATGATTAACGCTTCCATCATCACCATAGGCGATGAACTTTTAATAGGACAAGTAATAGATACTAACAGTGCATTTATAGCACAAGAAATGAACAAAGCTGGTTTTGCTGTTACACGTAGAGTAGCTGTGGGCGATGATTACGAAGCAATAAAAACTGCACTCGATGAAGAAAAAAAACATGCCAATATCATTCTCATAACTGGCGGCCTTGGCCCAACTGCCGATGATATTACCAAACCCCTACTCTGCGAATATTTTGGTGGCAAAATGGTTGTAAATGAAGAAGCTTTTGCCAATGTGCAAAATATTTTTGAAAATATTATAAAACGCCCATTTACCGACAGAAATAAAAAGCAAGGCGAAGTACCAGATGTATGCACCGTTATACAAAACAAACGAGGCACTGCGCCAGGTATGATTTTTTTTGAAACAATAAATGAAGTAGAAAAAATATTTGTAAGTATGCCCGGCGTACCACAAGAAATGAAAGGCATGATGACCGATGATGTAATACCAATGTTGCAACAAAAATTTACCAGCGCACATATAGCACATCGCATTTTACTAGCTGCAGGTGTAGGCGAAAGTACACTAGCAGATTTGTTGGTAGATTTTGAAAGCAAAATGCCAAACAATATGAAACTAGCATACCTGCCAAGTTATGGTATGGTTAGGCTAAGACTTACTGCTACAGCAGATGATGCAAATGAAAACAATAAAACATTGGACGAACAATTTTCTAGCTTACAAATTTTGGTAAAAGAATATTTGGTAACCAATGAAGATATTCCAATGGAGCAAGTGCTTGGAAATTTATTAAAAACAAAAAGTAAAACCTTGTGCACCGCCGAAAGTTGCACCGGAGGCTATATAGCACATTTGCTTACTACAATGGCAGGTTCATCTGCTTATTTTGATGGTAGTGTAGTAAGTTATTCTTACAAAGCAAAAGAAGATTTGTTGCATGTAAATAATCAAACTTTAGAAATACATGGCGCCGTAAGCGAAGAGGTAGTAAGAGAAATGGCAACTGGCGCATTAAAAACAATTGAATCAAATTATACCATTGCAGTATCTGGTATTATGGGGCCAGGTGGCGGCATGCCCGATAAACCTACTGGCACAGTATGGGTTTGTGTGGGCAACAAAAATAAATTAACTACACACAAATTCTATTTTAGATTCGATAGAGAATTAAACATTAGACTTACGGCCATTAATGCAATGAATATGTTGAGGAAATTTGTGCTGGAGGATGAAGTATAAAATTACAAAATAACCAGAAAACAAAAATCCCCTCTGCAAAACAGAAGGGATTTATTATATCAATTTTTTAGTAAACTTATTCTGAAGTTTCAACAGTTTCTGCTGCTGCAGGTGCTGCGGTAACAACTGTCTTTTTACCAAAACGCTTGTTAAATTTATCAATACGACCTGCAGTATCAACCAA
>JAYTGY010000101.1:0-3875 GCA_043733065.1 Ferruginibacter sp. | reverse complement strand
GAAAACCTGGAGGTAAAGGAATACCGCCTGCCAATCTTATATTCGTTACTTCTTTTACGTATGTACAATTTGCAAAGTTATTATCCAACACTTGTTTTGTGTAATCTTTTTGCATTACTGTATAAATAAAATCTACTAAAACTGGAATACCAGAATAACTAAGTGGAGGCAAAGTTTCATTCCAGGTTCCATTTACAGGCTCATTTATTCTAAGCGTATTTTCAGAAAGGACAGGTATAGTAATGGCTCCTAAAAAATTTAAATTATAAGTCACCTCAGTAAGATTGCCAGAAGTATAATTTACAAAATATGTAGGGCTTGGTCCAACTGTTGGTTTATCCGACTCTAATTTGTAATATTTTAAATTATTAATACTGGTATCTTTTGTAACAGTATAGGTAAAACTATCTGTAGATGCAGGAGACCAACTCTTTGCCTCATAAGTAAACGTTGATCCTACTGTATAAGGTGCATAATCGCTTGTGCCTTCGGGCCATTGAGTTTCAAAATTAATAATTGGTTCAACTTCTTTTTGGCAAGATGTAAAAACAATTAAGAACATAAAACAGTAGAGAAATATTTGTTTCATAGTTAGGGCTTTGTTTAAAAAAGCTGAATTATATATGTAGAAACGCTATTTTCTGCTAAGTATTGTCATACATACAAATTAATTAAAATAATCTCAACTATATTTAAAAGTTGTACTCAATATTTTATTGGTTTATGATAACTCTCACACAAAGCAACAGCATAAAGTTTTCAACTTTATTTATTGAAGTACAATATTTTAAATGTACTTTCTTTTTACTAATCCTATTGAAAGATGTTATCAAAATGCCAATACAATTAACCAATAAATCTTTCAACTAATTTAAATTTTGTTTGTGGGTAACTGTATTTGTTAAGATTATGAACATCTTTTCTAAAAATAATTAGGTTAGAAAATCTACGTAGCAAGGCGATTTTTTTACTTAAAAAACTACTAGAAATATATACTAAACTAGCACAATATTTGAGCACTTATTTCGTTAATAATTAAGAAGTATTACCAAAAATGCAATAAGGCACATCAGCTTACTTGCATCTTGAGTATAATTTAAAAAAACCAATCAAAACAGCACGCTTACGTTTATGGTACTCACTAAATCTTATCCCCAATTTCTTCAAAAGAGGTTAGATCATTATGAGCAGGTAGTAATGCCCGCATTGAGTTCTGATAAAAGCCCCTTTTTCTTGAATGTAACGCCAAATGAGCATTCCATTTTTGTAGATAATAATGATTATTTGAGTCTTGCCAATCATCCCGAAATTATAGAAGCTCAAATAAAACATTTAAGAATAAGCGACAATTCTTTAATGTCGTCTTTTTTTGTTTCTGGAAAAGGACAAAGAGATGAATTTGAAGAACAATTAGCATCACATACAAATCAAGAAGCATCCATTTTATCTACCTCTGGTTGGGATGCCAATACAGGACTAATACAAACAATAGCTGATAAAAATACTCATATTTATTTAGACAGATTTGTGCACGCTTCATTATATGTAGGCGCACAACTTTCTGGTGGTATTGTACATGTTTTTGATCATAATAATCCCGATCATTTAGAAAGAAAAATAAAAGAGTATGGTATTGGAGTAGTAGTTGTAGATAGTGTTTATAGTTCTATTGGCAGCGTATGCCCATTAAAAGAAATTGTAGCTATAAGTAAAAAATATGATTGTGTAATTGTGGTAGATGAATCTCATTCTTTGGGCCTATATGGAAACAAAGGAGCAGGAATGGTAGCCGATTTGGGCATGGAAGATGAAGTAGATTTTATTACTGCAAGTTTATCAAAAACCTTTTGCTCTAGAGGCGGTATCATTGCATGCTCTAGTAAATTTAAAAATTATTTTAGGCACAATTCTTTTCCTGCTATATTTTCTTCAGTGCTACAAAATCATGAGGCAGCTCGCTTTATAAAAACACTAGAAATTATTAGGAACGATGACTGGCGTAGAGAGCAGTTGCATAAAAACACAACTTATTTGCATCATCATTTAGATCACATCGGATTTAATACAGAAGTAAGTTCATCTCCTATAATTTCTTTAGAAGTAAATAATGAGAGTAAAGCAATATTACTTAGAGATTTATTGGTGCAAAGAAATGTAGTTACAGCTCCATTTATTCCGCCTGCAGTGCCAAAAAAACGCTGCAATACCAGAATGACTGTAAATTGTAATCTTACAAATGCACAAATGCAGCATATTGTAAAATCTTGCAAAGAAGTTTTGCCAATAATAAAATTATCGAAGGAAGAAGTAAATCAGTATAGAGAAGATAATTTATCTGCCTAATTCTTCAAAAAATATGAATCCTGATAAAAGAAAAGTCTTTCGAAAATTTTAAGCCTCCTTTTTACTTATAAAACATTATTGCTTGGGTTTCTCCATTAAATAGAATATCCTTATTCTCTCCAAAGAATTTTAACGAGCATTTAAAAAATTAAAGAAGTAAATTTTTCAACTTTTAAATCTAAAATTTAATTTAAAATTGCAGACAATATTGCTGACAATTTTGCATTTATTTGATGATATAATTATCTTACTTTTTATACCTAACTCCTATTGCTATTAGAAATTGGAGTAATAAAATGAATTAATACTATAAAGAAATAATAAATAAAATTGAGTGTGTTTAAAAAATAATATAGAACCGGCACATCAAAAAATTGGTCACTTCTTTTGAGAAAAAAAGTATGGCCTTGTAGGTTTAATTAAGAAGCTATTTCTAAAGCTAATGAAGGAGAGTACTTTAATATTTTATTATATAAATCTGTTGGGTTAAATGGTTTGTGCAAGTAATCGTTAAAACCTTTGCTCGTTAAATCTATTCCCATATTATCGTACAATGCAGCAGTAAAGGCAATTACAGGAATTAAACTATCCACTTTTCTTATTTCTTTTATAGCTGTATAGCCATCCATTTCTGGCATTTCTAAATCCATCAATATTAAATCATACGAATTTTTATTAAATTCTTCTAGTGCATGCAATCCATTTACGGTTTCGGTAAATTGCACATTCCATTTCTTTAAAAATGTAAGAAGCACCATTCTGTTTATTTTATTATCTTCGGCTACCAATACTTTTACGCCATGAAGATCTTTTGCATTTATCACTTCTGCTTCTTGAGTAACCACTGTTTTATTTATTTCTAATTCAGCATCAAACCAAAAAGTGCTTCCTTTTTTATATTCACTTTCTATTTGTAGGTTTGATCCAAATAATCCGACTAATTGTTTGCTGATAGATAATCCCAATCCGGTACCTCCAAAATTTCTGGTAGTACTATTATCAGCTTGTTCAAAACTTTCAAATATTTTTTCAAATTGCTCCGGCTTAATACCAATACCAGTATCCGATACCGAAAACCTAACTGCCAATTTTTCGTCATCAGATTTTAGTACAACAACTTTTAAAGTAATTGTTCCACTTTTTGTAAATTTAAATGCGTTTGACAAAAGATTAAATAAAATTTGTTTTATCCTCAAATCATCGCTTATAACTTCTTTGTCTAAAGCAGAATCTATTTCAAATTTAAAAGAAACTTGCTCCTTTATATCTTGTGCTACGTAAACCCTACATAATTTGGTAAGCGTATGTTTTAAGTTAAATATATTTCTATCTAAGTTAATTTTCGATTCATTTATTTTACTAAAATCAAGAATATGATTAATTAAATGCAACATATGATCTGAAGTATGCATTAATACATCGTAATATTTTTTTTGTGATGTTGATGCTGTTTCGTGCATTAATAAATTTGTAGTACCAATAATACCATTTAAAGGAGTTCTTAATTCGTGGCTCATGTTGCTTAAAAAAAC
>JAYTGY010000100.1:0-8278 GCA_043733065.1 Ferruginibacter sp. | reverse complement strand
TTTTTTTTAATAACACATCCGCTGGAGTGCATAACAATGAAGGCGGAAAAAAACAAACAACATGGCAGATATTAAAGTATTAGCTGAAAGCCTAGTAGGTTTAACAGTAAAAGAAGTACAAGAACTAGCTGAATTCTTAAAATCAGAATACGGCATTGAACCAGCTGCAGCAGCAGTGGTAATGAGCGCAGGCGATGGTCCAGCAGCGGTAGAAGAGAAAACATCTTTTGATGTAATCTTGAAAGCAGCAGGTGCAAACAAATTGGCTATCGTAAAAATCGTTAAAGATCTTACAGGCTTAGGTTTGAAAGAAGCAAAAGATTTAGTTGATGGTGCGCCAAAAGCAATTAAAGAAGGTGTTGATAAAGCAACAGCTGAAGACCTTAAAACGAAATTAACTGAAGCTGGTGCTGAGGTTGAGATTGCTTAATTGTTCTCAGAATAATTATTAAAGGCTCCGAAGTTTTACTTCGGAGTTTTTTTGTAATTCCCCTCCAGCGGAGGGGTGGACGCCATGGGCGGACGGGGTGGGTTAATTACACGTTGACGCCGCAGGCGGAAAGAGTGGGTTAAATCCTTGCATACGCCACAGGCGTGCAAGTCAAAATACATTTTTTTAACTCCTACTAACTGATATGTCTCATTCTCACCCACTCATATATTTTATTTCATTTAGCCCATTTTTTTGTTGATATTTACAACCTTATAAAATAAATTAATTTTTATGAAAATATACTCAACACTTATTTGTGTTGCTGCTGTTTTGTTTTCAGCATGCAATAGCAACAATGCTTCTAGTAATGAAGCCTCAAAACTTACTTCATTCTTTGATGCAAAAGGAATGGACTCCATTACAAAACCCGGTGACAATTTTTTTACCTATGCTAATGGTGGGTGGATGAAAACCACCAGCATACCCGATGACCAAAGTGGATGGGGAAGTTTTTATACTTTATATGAAGACAATCAGAAAAATCTTAAAGGCATTATTGAAGATGCTGCAAAAAGTAATAGTGCCGCTGGAAGCATAGAACAAAAAGTAGGCGATTTTTATACTTCAGGTATGGATACTATAGCTATTGAAAAGAAAGGCATGGAGCCTTTAAAACCTTTGCTTGCTCGGATAGATGCTGTAAAAGATTATAAGGATTTAATTGGATTATTGGCAAAATTAAATGCAGAAGGGCAAGGGCATGATTTGTTTGGTTTTTATGTAGGTGCCGATGAAAAAAATAGCTCAAAAAATATCACTGTGTTTAATCAATCGGGGCTTACGCTTCCCGAAAAAGAATATTACACAAAACAAGATAGTGCAAGCAAGGCTGCAAGAAAAGGTATGGTGGATTTTGCCGTAAAAATGTTTGAATATACAGGAACAGACTCAGCAACTGCAATGAAGAATGCAAATACAATTCTTGCTTTAGAAACAGAAATGGCTGCGAGCCACCGCACACCCGCAGAAACCCGTGACCCACAAAAAAATTACAACAAAATGGCGCTAGCTGATTTGCAAAAAACACAACCTAATATTGATTGGATGTTGTTCTTTTCTACATTAGGGGTAAAAGCAGATAGTGTGAATATTTCTCAACCTGGGTATTATGTTGCACTAAATAATTTGCTCGCTTCTAAACCAATTGATGCTTGGAAAAGCAAAATAAAATTTGGATACATTTCTAGCAATGCATCTAGCTTAAGTAAAAAATTTAGAGATGCAAATTTTGATTTTAGTAAAATATTTAGTGGGCAAAAAGTAGAAAGTGCACGTTGGAAAAAAATGGTGCAAAAAGTAGATGGTGGACTTGGTGACCTTGCAGGACAATTGTATGTAAAAAAATATTTTACAGAAGATGCTAAAAAAAGAATGAATGAATTGATTGAAAATTTGAGCAAAGCTTTTTCTGCAAGAATAAAGAAAAATGAGTGGATGAGTGATACTACAAAAAAACGTGCTATTGTAAAACTAAATTCGTTTATGAAAAAGATCGGATATACATCTAAATGGAAAAACTATGATGATGTAAGCATAAACAAAGATGATTTTTTTGCTAACGTACAAAGCATCAGAAAACACAGTATAAAAGAAAGCACCGATAAAATTGGAAAAGATGTGGATAGAACGGAATGGGGAATGACAGCACCAACCGTAAATGCATATTATAATCCAACCAATAATGAAATCGTTTTTCCAGCAGGTATTTTGCAATTTCCTTTTTTTGATGCTAATGCAGATGATGCTATAAATTATGGAGGAATAGGAATGGTAATTGGGCACGAAATGACACATGGTTTTGATGACCAAGGAAGCCAATACGACGAGAAAGGAAATATGAATAATTGGTGGAGTAAAGATGACAATGCAAAATTTAAAGTAAAAACAAACGGCGTTGTAAAACAATATAGCGCTTATACGATGTTTGATAAAATTCATGTAAATGGTGAATTGACACAAGGAGAAAATATTGCAGATATTGGTGGCATTGCTATTGCTTACGATGCCTTTAAAATGACTAAGCAAGGGCTGGATTCTGTGAAAATAGATGGGTTTACGCCCGACCAACGTTTCTTTTTAGGGTTTGCACAAATTTGGAGAATAGTAAACAAGGAAGAAACCATGCGTAGTCGTTTAAATACAGATCCACATTCTCCTGAAATGTTTCGCATAAATGGACCATTGGTAAACTTTGATCCGTTTTACAAAGCATTTGATATTAAAGAAGGAAATACTATGTACTTAAAACCAGAGAGTAGAGCAAGAATTTGGTAAAATTTTATTTTCTTTCGTTTGAGTTGAAATAAAAATGCATAATTTCGTAAATTATTAAAATCCTTAAAAAATTAAAATCATGAGTGAAGAAATCATCAAAGAAGAAGAAAGCTTTTTCGACAAATTAAAAAACAAAGCAGAAGAACTTGCAGACAAAGCTGGGGATGTATGGGAAGATGTAAAAGACAAAGCTGAAGATGCTTGGGAAGTAGCTAAAGATAAAGCTGAAGAATTAAAAGATAAAGCTGAAGATAAATTTGAAGAGCTTACAGGTAAGGGTGATGCAGCTGAAAAAGCTGCAGATGCAGTTGAAGAAGCACCAAAGGCTTAATTAAAAAGTTTAAAAAAAAAGTTGCAACTATTTGCAACTTTTTTTTGTATGTTTTTTTTAACAAAGTAAATTATTTTCATCAAAAAATTACTTGCTAAATTTGCAATTCAAAAATTAAAAATAAAATGAAAAAAATAGTACTTAGTTTATCCATTATTATTGTAAGCCTAACCTCTAATGCGCAAAAAGATGATAGTAAAGTAAAATTTAATGTAGGAGGAGAGCTTGCTTTAGCTACTGGAAATTTAAATATTGCTTATTCAGTTGGCTTAGGCGCAACTGCACAATTAGAATATAGGATAGATGAGAAAACGCATCTCAGTTTAAATTCAGGAATTATTGAATATGTGGGTAGAAAGATTGAAAATACAACAACAAAGATTAGGAACACTGCGGTAATTCCAATTTTAGGTGGTGTAAAATATAATTTTGCTTCTAATTTTTATGGTGCTGCTCAGTTAGGAATAAGTATTTTTTCTGGTGCAGGACAAACAGCTAAATTTACATATATTCCAGGTTTAGGTTTTGAAATAAATGACAAGGTAGATGTTTTATTGAAGTACTCTGGTTATAGTAATGCTGGTGGTGCATTTGGAGTAAGAGTTGCATTTGCTTTGTAAATAATATAGGAAAATATTTTTGCCCTGCAAGTAATTTGTAGGGCATTTTTATGTTTACAATATTTGCAAAACATCTTTCATACTAAAAATACCTTTTTTGCCAACAACAAATTCTGCGGCTACTAATGCTCCAGCGGCAAATCCTTTTCTGTTGTGGGCTGTATGTATTATTTCTATATCGTCCACATCAGATGTATATTTTACATAGTGTGTCCCGGGTGCGGGGTCTATTCTTTTGCTTATAATGCTTATTTCATCGGCATTTGTTGTATTGCCTAGTATCCAGTTATTTTTATCGCTACGCTCAGAAATTATTTGCTGAGCTAAAGAAATAGCCGTACCACTTGGTGCATCTTTCTTTTGTGTGTGGTGTATTTCTTCTACACTTATTGTATACTCTTTTTGTGAAGCCATTAACGAAGCAAGCTTTTTATTTACTTCAAAAAAAATATTTACTCCAATGCTAAAATTACTTGCATATAAAAGTGTTCCATTTTTTTCTGTGCAATATTTTTTAATTTCTTCTTCATGCATTACCCAACCTGTACTACCACAAACTACGGGCACACCTGCATCTATACACATGCGCATGTTTGCAATAGCGCTCTCTGGGCCTGTAAATTCTATAGCTACATCGCAAGGCTGCAAATTTTCTTTTGTAAAATCTTCAAGGTTATCTTCCGATATTTTTAAAACAATTTCATGTCCTTTTTGCAATGCAATTTCTTCAATTGCTTTGCCCATTTTACCATAACCTATTAATCCTATTCTCATAAAATTTTTGTTTGAAAAAATGAAATTGCTTTTTTAAAAATAGGCCAAAAACAATTTAACAATAAAACAGTTTAGCTATTTACCTCAGTTTCCCAATATTAAAAACCACACTCACACCATTTGTTCTTGCCATTTCACTATACCCGCCTTTTATTTTTATGCTTATATCATCACTTACGTCAAAGGTTTTAAGGTTGGCATCCACGGCTGCATCGGCTACGTTTAAGCCCCAAAAAACAACAAAAAACAACACAGAGTAATCTACATTTTGCCTTACTTCGTTTCTAAAAACCCTAATTCTATCAGGTTGTGAACGTACACTGTAGTAAGGTTCTTTTATTAATATATCGTTTGAAGGGTCGTTGTCAGAAGCTAAATTAAATGCTTGTTTTGCTTCTCTATATTGTTTTAAATTTCTAAAAAATAAATAAGTAGGAAAACCAATGCCAGCATATACTAACGGAATTTTCCAATATTTTTTATTAGTGTACTGCCCCCAGCCAGGTAGCATGGCAGAACGTTTGATAGCAATACTTGGTTTGTATTTTTTTAAACCGGATGTATCTAAATACTTGTTGTAATTTTTTGTATTTATTGTTATCGTACTATCTTTTAATAGTTCTTTTTTTGATTGCGCAGATACAAACAAACAACTTAACAATAAAACAATAAAGCAATTAAACAATTTCATTAGCTTACATTAATCTTCAACTTATCTAGCAGCCCATTCAATTCATCTAAGGAATAATAATCGAATGTAATACTGCCGTTTCCTTTTTTGCTGTGCGCCAATTTTACTTTGGTGCCAAAGCTAGATGCTAAATTATCTTCTATTTTTTTAAATGCTGGAGGTAAATCAGGTTTTACAGAAGCTTTAACAGCTCCGCCACCTGTGTACATTTTGCGCACCAAATCTTCGGTTTGGCGTACAGACAATTGTTTGTTTTTAATTTCAGAAAATATAAACAATTGCTTATCCACCATATCTACATTTATCAATGCACGTGCATGCCCCATGCTTATAACGCCATTGCGCACGGCCACTTGAATATCGGGTGGTAATTTTAACAAACGAATGTAATTGGTAACTGTGCTTCGCTCTTTGCCCATGCGCTCTGCTACTTGCTCTTGCGTATAATCTAAATCTTCCATTAAGCGTTTATACGACAATGCAATTTCTATGGCATTAAGATTTTCTCTTTGCAAATTTTCGAGCAATGCAAGCTCGAGCAATTGGTCTGCATTGGCTTCTCTTACATATACTGGTACATCTTTTAAACCTGCAATTTTAGATGCTCTGTATCTTCGTTCGCCTGCTATAAGTCTATACTTTCCACCAGGCATTTGCGATACCGTAAGCGGTTGTATAATATTGTGCATTTTTATAGAAGCAGCCAATTCGCTTAATGCTGTTTCGTCAAAATCTTTACGAGGTTGGTTTGGGTTTACTTCTATCTTGTCTAGCGAAACCCTTTGTACGCCTACTTTTTGTTCTGCCACTTCGGGTTTTAATGAACCTGCGGTGTTTTTTAAATCGGTATCAATATTTTGTAAAAGGCTTCTTATTCCTTTTCCTAATGCATCGTTTTTTTTGGATAAGCTCATGAGTTCAATAATGTGCTAATTAGCTGATGTGCTAATTTGCTAATTTATTTATATTGGTGTTTATATTTAATATGCTAATTAACTAAAATGCTAATGTGCTAATTCGTTTAAATTTGTGTTTATAGCTTTGTTCAACTGAAAAGTCGAAAATGATTCTTATTTTAAATAGTGATTAAATTTACTTGAAACCTTCGATTTATCATTAGCATATTAGCACATCAGCTAATTATCTTTTCCGCATTCGCCATCTTCGTCATATTATTCTTCTGCAAAATTTCTTTTGCAAGGTTTAAATAATTTACAGCTCCTTTGCTATCTGCGTCGTACAAAATTACTGGCTTTCCAAAACTTGGCGCTTCGCTTAGTTTTGTATTTCTATGTATAATGCTACTAAAAACCATTTCATCAAAATGGCGACGAACCTCGCTTACAACTTGGTTGCATAAACGCAAACGACCATCGTACATGGTCATTAAAATGCCTTCTATTTGCAAATCTGTATTTAGCCTGTTTTGTACAATTTTTACGGTATTTAATAATTTGCCCAATCCTTCCAATGCGAAAAATTCTGTTTGTACTGGCACCACTACACTATCAGAAGCTACCAATGCATTTACAGTTATTAAACCCAATGATGGCGAACAATCAATAACAATAAAATCGTATTCATCTCTTACATCTTCCAATATCTTTTTTAAAATACCCTCTCTGTTTGGGTAGTTTATCATTTCTATTTCGGCACCAACTAAATCAATATGAGATGGAATAATATCTAGAAAAGACATTTCAGTTTTTAAAATAACATCTCTTGCTGAGGCCTCATTTACCATACAATCGTACAAACTCTTGGTTATATTTTGCAAATCGAAACCAAAACCAGTAGTACTATTGGCTTGCGGGTCAGCATCTACCAATAATGTTTTATACTCTAATACAGCAAAACTTGCTGCAAGGTTTATTGCAGTGGTGGTTTTGCCTACTCCGCCTTTTTGATTAGCTATTCCTATTATTCTTGCCATTGCGTTGTACGCTATTTATTTGTTATTTTGGGAATATTTCCTTCAAATGTAAACTTATGAAGGTAATTTTGCAAACTTCGGCAATTTAAAGCAAATTATACTTAATTGTTAAATGGTTGTATTGTTTATTGCTGAAGAAAGATATACAGATGAATGGCTGCGGGATAGAAGTGGATATCCTTTTTTTGCCCGCCTTTGGGGCAAAAAAAGATAGGAACGGATAGCCCGAACAAATGTTTCATAGAATTACTAAAGCTAACAGCCCCAATAAATAAAACACAATTGCAAATAAACAATACAGTTGTTGAACAATTTAACATGATAACAATAATATCGGGCACAAACCGAAAAGGAAATAGTACAAAAAAAGTAGCATTAGCGTACAAAAATTTTTTATCAGAAAAAAATATAGATGCTAAATTGCTTGCTTTAGATGAAGTGGAAGTGTATGAGCGTAATGAAGCTTTTGAAACAATGGAAAACGAATATTTAAAAATGGCAGATAAATTTATTTTTATTCTGCCAGAGTACAACGGTTCTTTTCCTGGTATTTTAAAATTGATGATTGACAATAGTGATGTGGCAAAGGTGTGGCACAATAAAAAGGCATTGCTTACTGGTGTAAGTAGTGGGCGTGCAGGAAATTTGAGGGGCATGGAACATCTTACTGGCTCTCTCTTACATTTAAAAATGACGGTGCATCCAAATCGTTTGCCAATAAGTACTGTGCATACTTTATTTGATGATGCAGATACAATTGTTGATGCAGATGTAATAAAAACTATAAAATCTCAATTAGAAGAATTCTTGCTATATTAAAATAAGGTTAACAAACCTTCAACTTTTAACTTTCAACTTTTTTGTATGCGATCTCCTTTTGGTGTTTTTGTTTTTATTGGCTTAATGTTATCGCTTGATTTTTATTTTTTTCAGGCAGTGAAAAATGTGTCGCAAAATTTATCGCCAAAAGCAAAAACAATTTTATATGGTATTTATTGGAGCATTACAATATTGGCTGTTATAGGTTTTTTATTGTTTGTTTATACCGAGCAAAGTTATCTTGGCCGAAAAGTGCGCACGTATTTATTTTCAATTATTATAGGTTTGTTTTTGGCAAAAATGGTGGCGCTAGTTTTCTTTTTGGTAGATGATTTACGTAGGG
>JAYTGY010000099.1:0-5626 GCA_043733065.1 Ferruginibacter sp. | reverse complement strand
TTCCCCGACTTCCTCACATACTTTGTAAGAATAACAATCATAGAGCCATTTACCCTACCTTCTATTTGATCTGTATTACCAGCTACCAAATGAATATTGTGTACCACCGTTCCAACTTTTGCATTAAAGGTTGCGCCTTTTACATCAAGGGTTTTTGTGAGTACTACATTATCGCCACTTTGTAAAACTGCACCAAAACAATCTACATGTTTTTCAATATCATCTTGGTTTATATCATCTCCACTTGCTTTTGCCCATTGCATTTCATCTTCATCCAAATAAGCAATGTCTATTAAATCTTGTGTCCAATCTAAATTTTTCAGCTTGTGCAACATGCGCCACGATACTACTTTTACCACGGGCACTTCGCTCCAAATACTATCTTTTAAACAGCGCCAATGATTTTCATCTGCAGTTTCTATATTGGTCATTTGCGTATTGCATGTTGGGCATATATAAAGATGATGTTCTAATTTATTGCTAGGGCTATGCGGTACTGTATATGCTGTGTTTGCATCATCGGAGCCACACAATTCGCAAAGGTTATTGGAACGTTTTTGGAGATCTTTTTCTATGCTCATGGTATTTATTTTGGAGAGAGCGAAGGTAGGCAATAAAAAAAACTAGATCGTTTAATAATTGTATCCAGAATTTCTTTGCTGCAAAAGCATGGGTTTACAATACTTCAAAATTCTTTTATTCGTCGGCGTTTCGCAATAGCATTTCTGTATATTTTTACGAAAACCCACCAATAAAGCAATTAGAAAAATGAATTTATAAATTTTAACCGAAAGTATTAATTAAAAAATGAACAATTACTATAGTTAGTAAGCTACTGTATTTCTGGTAATGAAATGCAAATATTGCACCCATAGTAAAAGTGCCAATTAATTGTACTATATCAAAATGAAAAGAATGACATAAAGAAAAAAGTAAACTTGAAGAAATTATTGCAACCCATTTGTTTTTAGTAATAAATTCAATTCGAGTAAAAATAAATCCTCTAAAAAGCAACTCTTCAACTATAGCTACTATAACCATTAACAAATAAAATGCATAGCCTGATTCTGATTCACTAGTTGCACTAAAAATATCAACTCGTAGTACCAACTTTTTTATGAGTATTACAAATCCAAGAATAATGCAATAAATTAATGCGATAGAAGCTAAATAAAAAAAGACGCTTTTTTTCTTTTCTTTATACAATAGGTAGTTTCCTTTTTCTATTAATTTTGAGAAGCTAAAACTTACTAATAGTATTAAGACAAGCGAAAAAATAGTATACAAAAAGAATTTACTTTCTTTTATTGGTATTGCACCAAATAGTTGTGTTGCCAATAATAAAATTAGTACAAGTATGGTTGCAATTCCAACTATGTATTTATTATTAATGCCCATTTAATAATGATTGAATTTTATAGTATAATAAAGATAGGGAGATATGCTTACTGTTTAGTCTTTAAAATATTGTATGATTAATTTAAAGGAACCTTCATCATAGCCCTCACCTGCTGCGTAGCGCCGTTTTGCAAGCGTGCATAATACACACCACTTGCAAGGTGCGATGCATCGAAAGTAATGCTTTGAGTAGATACGACACCTACAGGAAAATCTTTTTCAAATAAGTTTAAAATTAATTTGCCAGTGCTATCTATAATTTGAATAAGTGTATGGCCACCTTCTGTAGTAAATTGTATCGTTGTTTTAGATGCAAATGGATTTGGATAATTTGTAATTAATGTACTGCCCGATAAATTTGGTATAGCATTGGTACAAACACCATCTTTTACCAATGGTAAATCTTGTAGCGTTCCATTTATATTTTGTGGAAATAAATTTTGCACCGTATCTTTTGGAATACAAAACCATTTTTCTAAAAGTGTAGCATAAATACTTCTAAAATCGTATTGCATGGGTACATTATCATTTACAGTTGCAACCGTTGGTATAGTTGGATTATCGCCCAAAACGCCAGCTTGCACAGGTTTACCAAATACAAACAATGGAGATGCTGCGCCATGGTCTGTACCCGTACTTGCATTGCTTTTTATTCTTCTGCCAAATTCACTAAAGGTCATGCCTACAACTCTGTCTTCTATTCCTAAATATTTTAAATCGTCTTGAAATGCTTTAATAGCATCGCTTACTCTACCCAATAATACTGCATGGTTTCCTACTGTTGTGTCTGCAACTGTTGTTTGCAAACTATGTGTATCAAACCCACCAAAGCTTACCATATACACTCTGGTTTTTAATCCGCCTTTTACCAAACGTGCTACAATTTTTAATTGGTCTGCTAAACTATTATTTGTGGGGTAAGGATTTTGTACAGTAACTTTTGCAGCAGCTGCAGAAATGGTACTAGCATATTGTTGTGTCTGTTTTGCTACGTTGCGTACATAACTCAATTCTTTCCCAGCATTTGTAGCAGGCACAGGATCGCTAGTGCCATTTATAAGTTGATAAAAAGATGTTGCACTAGTAATACTCATGGCCAAGTTTACAGAAGGCCCTTGTGTGGTAAGGCTTGCCGTGCTGCCAATTTGTATAGCCAAAGGGTCGGTCATACTTGCATTAGGATATCCATTCGGAAAATTTGGATACTCATAATTTAAATATCTTCCAGCCCATCCTGTATAAACTTCTTGGTTGCTGTTGCTTGCTGTCATCCAAATATCTGTTGCCCTAAAATGCGAAAAGTTTGGAGTAGGATAACCAACCGCTTGTATTACTTTTAGTTTGCTTTCGTTGTACATGCTTTGCAAACCCGTCATGCTTGGATGCAAACCAGTTTTATCGTAGCCATTTAGTTTTAAAATTTTTGGCTCTGGTATAGCAATATTTGTACGGGCTGCATTGTACAAGTTGTAGGTGCTTATTGGTATCACCATATTTAAGCCATCATTACCGCCAGATAATTGTACAATCACAAGTACATGATCTGTATCGGTGGTGCTACCAATAAGTGCTTGTACCAGCGGCGAGTTTTCGTTAAATGCTTTTACAGAGTAACCGCTTATTAAAGCTGGTAGTGTAACTGCTGCTGACTTACCTAAAAATTCTCTACGTTTCATGTTGATATTTTTATTACCAAATTATAATAACTACTAAGATTTTTTTCTTTGCTTCGCAAAGTCATTTTGCCACTAAGCCGCCAAGGCACTAAGTTTAAAAACTTCGTTTTTGTTTTTTGCTTCGCAAAAGGTTTTTGCCGAGAAGACGAAAAGTCGTTTATTATTTCTCTAAAGCTTTTGATAAGAATAAGGCGGTAAGTTATTTTGCTTCGCAAAATTTTTAACTTCTAACCTTGTAAACGATTTCAATTAAAAAACTTTGAACCTTGAACTTTGAACTTTCAACCCTTCAACAATTTTCAACAACCTTCAACTAAGTTGGTACTCACTCAAATCCATCAAATATTTAAACAAATCTTTTAACCTTGTATTAATGATATTAAAATTGGCAACTGTAGGTGCAGCTATGTAAGCATCCCAAGCGTTTGTCCAATAATAATCGTATTGCTGATTGCTTAATAATAATTGTGTTTTTGTTTGTTGTTTTACCTGCGGCGATAAACTTAATCGATATACATATTTCATTACATCATCTACCAAATCATTTGGGTTGCCAGGGTTAGATAATGTTTTTACATACGCCACAAAATCAAATTGCATTCTAAAACTATTTCGGCTATACCCTGTAGCTGTCATTATATCTGTAAACTGATTTCGCTTTGGTAAAGTATCTGCTGTAATCCATATTTCGTGAAAAGCAGGTTCTTGATAGTAAGCAGGCATGCCAGCTACATTTGGTGGATCGTGTAAGTTCAATCCCATATTTACCATCCATGTATAAAGTGTGTTCCAATGGCCATAATTGGTATCCCAATCTGTAGCTACTGGCATGGCTACATTAAATTCTCTCATGCTTCCAATTACAATATCTGCTGGTGTTTTTATTACGCAGCCTTGGTTTAGTACATCAAAAAAATGTTCGCTTTTAAACAAGGCCGATAGCACTGGTTTTATATCGTAATTATTATTTCTAAAAATATCTGCTAAAGGTGTTATAACATTTGCTTCTGTAGCGGCATCAATATCATAATACACAAACCATCTGTAAAATTTACGCACAATAAATTTTGCTACTTCTTGTTGTACAAAAATCATGTTTATTAAATCTGTCAATTCTAAGTCTCCAGCTGTAGCGCCAGTGCGGCCTGTAATAACCGTATTGTTGTAAAAAGATGAAAATTGTTTATTTACCGTGCTATGTCTGCTCGATGTAAAAACAGTTTGATATGTTGTGCCATTTACTTGCCAGCCTGTTAACACTTTTGCTGCTTCTTTTACATCAGCTTCTGTGTATTGGCTACCAGGTCCTTTGCCTACAGTAAATAATTCTTGCAACTCTCTGCCATAATTTTCATCGGGTGCTGTTGCTGTGTTTAAGTATCCATTTAGGTAACGCAGCATGGCCATATCTTTTGTAATGGCTTGCACCATTTGCTTAAAATTGCCTAAGCAAAATTGCCTTATCAACTCATGTTGTTTGTAAATAAAATTAGCATTGCCTACATCGCCACTTTCGTTTCCAAAATGATCTGTCCACAAAAAAATCATTTTTTCTCTTATACTTCTATCTTGATTTATTAAAACACCCGTCCACCATTTTTTGTAAGATGCTCTGCGCTGGCTTTGTACCGTACCATCGCTATTTATATCGTTTATCCAAGTAGTTCCTTGTACTATTAATGGGTCTGCTACCACTCCAAGTGTTGTAGATGTTACATATTCTTTTACTGGTGGTAATGGATTTGCAGCTGTTGGGTTAAGCAATTCATCTACAGTTTGGTTCATACTGCGAGTAGAAAAATAATCTACATCTACTTTTTTTGCGCCAAACATGGTACGTTTTAGTAAATGTATAATTTCATTTTTGCCCCATACGCCTGTGTACGGATTTATACCACTTAAAACTCTTGCGGGAATAACCGTTTGTATTTCAACGATTTTTTTTGATTTGCGTGCTGTAAGAAAATCTCTTCTATCCATGTTTTTTGGTTTGGATGTGAGCTGTAATAATGGTTATAGACTTTGGTTAGCTGTAAAAGTTAAATGGAAATTAAGATTTTTAATTGAAAAGGGATACATTTTTTTTCTTAGTGCACATTATGTTCTTCTTTGTGTACGCTGTGGTAAAGTGATTGCATAGTCTATTGCATAATCTAATGCATAATAAAAGATGAAAAATGGTATATCGATGAAGTGAGTGACACAACGATGATGACCAAAGCTGCTTCTTTGCTCGTAAACAAAACATAAATATTTTTCGTAGAAAATATTTATGAGATTTTTTCTTTTAATGCTTTGCGAAGTTGCACTGCGGTTTTTGTACTACCATCGTGGCTCCAGCCTGGCGGCATTAATAAATATTTTATTTTGGTAGAAAGAGGGAGTTTTCTTTTTATATCGTTGTACATATTTTTCCATTCGTGTGCCACATGGTTTAATGCATTATCTGGATTGTCTAATGGTTTTGTAAGACCGTACACTACTGGATCTTCGGGCAATTCATCTTGAAAAGTGCCAAACATTCTATCCCAAATAATAAGGCACATGCCCAT